>JACFNR010000030.1 GCA_019454765.1 Trueperaceae bacterium
ATTCGTAATCGGCAGGTCGTCGGTTCAAATCCGACCATTGGCTCCAACGGAAGCGCCCGCCCGGCAGACGCCGGGCGGGCGCTTCACACGTCTCGCGCGTGGGGCGGGCGGCGCGGCGGCACCTGGCCGGCACGCCGCCCGCCCCACGGCTCAGTTGGCGTGGTACTCGACCAGACGCTCCTCGCGGGTGAGCTCGCCCTCCTCGTAGTAGCGGGTGGCGATGGGCAGGGGCAGGTCGAAGTCGATCACCCACTCGAAGGCGCGCTCGTACTCGTCCTCCGAGTTCTTCGACTCGAGCAGGAGGTGGTGCCCGGTGCGACCGCCGTGCGTCTCCTGGCCGAGGACCGTCACCCGACCGGCGCCGAACAGGCTCATCCGTTCCCCCGCGACCATGTCCATGTCCGCCAAGGCGGGCACGAGCATCATCAGGTACATCGAGGTGAAGCCAGTCATGAGCCCCATCATGTCGCCCATCAGGGCGTTCTCCAGCGGCTGGTAGCTGGTGCGGGTCGTGGTCACCTCGAAGAGCGGCGCGCCCTCCTCGTCCACGACGGAGCTGGCGCGGATGTCGACGCTGTAACCGAGCTCGGGCCCGCCGTTCTCCGTCGTCACGAACCTGAAGTAGGCCGGTCCCTTCAACTCGTAGGGCGTCCACGACTGGGCGAGCGCGGTGGCGGCCAGGACGAGGGCGAGGGTGGCGAGCGCGGTTCTGAGGGTGGTGCCAAGGTTACGTGGCATGCGGGGTGCCTCCTTCTGGGACTTGCCCCCAGGATAGGGACGGGGCGTCAACGCGCCGTCAACGCGCCGTCGACGCGCCGTGGGCGCGCCGTGGGCGCGCCGTGGGCGCGACGTCGAGGCGCCGCCGGCCCCCTCGCCGCCCGCCCCGGCGCGGCGCGTCGTCCCTTAACCTGCGTCGCCCCGCGGGTGTAGGGTGGCGCGTGATGTCGGTGCCCATGCGTTCTCTCTTCATCGGTCTGGCGGGCGGCTTCTTCGGGAGCATGGTCGGCCTCGGTGGGGCGGTCGTGATGATCCCCCTCCTGACGGGCTGGGCCAAGCTGAGCCAGCACAAGGCGCACGCCACCAGCCTCGTGGCCGTGGTGTTCACGGGCCTCATCGGCGCGGCGGCGTACGCGGGCGGCGGCGCCCTCGACTGGGGCATCGCCGTCCCGGTGGCCGTCGCGGCCGTCGTCACCTCCACCGTGGCGGCCGCCTACTCGTCGCGCGTGCCGGCGGGCGTCCTAAAGCGCATCTTCGGCGGCCTGCTCGTGGCCGCCGCCGTGGCCCTCATCTTCGGGTTCGACGTGGCCGGCGGCGGGCTGGGCGGCGCCTGGCGCCTCCCCGGCGCGGTGCTGCTCGGGCTCCTGTCCGGGACCCTGACGGGCCTGCTCGGCATCGGCGGCGGCGCGTTCATCGTGCCACTTCTGATATTCGTGTTCGGTCTCGACCAGCACCTCGCCCAGGGGACCAGCCTGGCGGTGATGATCCCGGCGGGCATCGCGGGCACCGCCGTGCACGTCCGCAACCGCCGCATCGCCGGGAACGTCGTCGTCGGCCTGATCGTCGGGGTGGCGCTCGGCGCCTTCGGGGGCGGCAAGCTGGCCCTGCTCACGCCCGAGCGGCCGCTGCAGGTCATCTTCGGCGTCATCCTGCTCTGGACCGGTTACCGCTACCTCCGGCCGCAACCGCGGGCGTGACGTGACCGCTGCCGCGCCCGCCGGGTGAGTGGGAGGGGCAGGTGAGGGAACCGCGCCGGGGCGCCGGCGAGCCGCGCCTCACCGTCGCGCCCCTCTCGGTGCAGGCGTCCCGGCGGGCGCCCACGCGCTGGGACCTGCTCGCCTTCGGCGTGGTCATGGCGGGCTTCGTGCTCGTGGCCCTTGGCAGCCGCGGGGTCCTCGGCACTCTGGAGGAATCCGCGGCGGTGGCGGCCTCGCTCGACCCGACGCGCCTCCCGTGGTACGCGGCCCGCACCAGCCTCCGCATGATCGTGGCGCTGGTGCTGTCGACGCTGTTCACCTTCGGCTACGCCACGTTGGCGGCCAAGAACCGGCGCGCCCGCGCCTTCCTCCTGCCCCTGCTCGACATCCTGCAGTCGGTGCCCATCCTCGGCTTCGTGTCGGCCGTCGTCGTCCTCTTCATGAGCCTGACACCGGGCCGCGTGCTGGGAGCGGAGCTCGTGGCCGTGTTCGCCATCTTCACGAGCCAGGTCTGGAACATGACCTTCAGCCTCTACAACTCGCTCGTCACGCTCCCGCGCGAGCTCGACGAGCTGGCGCGCTCCTACCGCCTCGGCCCGTGGATGCGCTTCTGGCGCGTCGAGCTCCCGTTCGCGCTGCCGCCCCTGGTCTGGAACGCCATGATGTCGATGTCGGGCGGTTGGTTCTTCGTGGTGGCCGCGGAATCCATCTCGGTCGGACGCTCCACCGTCGACCTGCCGGGGGTCGGAACCTACATCGCCGCGGCGCTGACGGCCTCCGACCTCGGCGCGGTCGGCTGGGCCGTCCTCACCATGGCGGTCGTCATCCTCCTCTACGACGTGCTCCTCTTCCGCCCCCTCGTCGCCTGGTCGGCACGCTTCCGCTACGACACCACCGCCGGTCACGTCGAGGAGCCGCGCTCGCTCGTGCTCGAGGCCCTGAGGCGCTCCCGCTGGGTCGACGCGCTCGCCGGTCGCGCCGCGCGCCTGGCGCGCAGGCGGACCCGCCCGCGCCCGGACGCGGCCGTCGGCGCGGCGCCGCCCGACCCGACCACGCTGCGCCGCCGCGACCGCGCCTGGGGCGGCTTCGCCGCGGTGGTGGCGACCGCCTCACTCCTGCTGGTGGCGCGCTACCTGCAGAGCGAGGTCTCGCCCGCCGAGGTGGGCCACGTGCTGCTGCTCGGCGTGTACACGATGGTGCGCGTACTCGTCCTCGTCGTGCTCGCCAGCCTGGTGTGGGTGCCCGTCGGCGTGATGGTCGGGCTGCGGCCCCGCCTCACCGCCTGGGTGCAGCCGCTGGCGCAGTTCCTGGCCGCGTTCCCCGCCAACCTCCTGTTCCCGCTCGCCGTATGGGCCATCGTCCGTTACGGCCTCGACCCCAACGTCTGGCTGAGCCCCCTGATGATCCTCGGCACGCAGTGGTACATCCTCTTCAACGTCACGGCCGGCGCCGCGGGCATCCCGGGCGAGCTGCGCGACGCCGCGGCCAACCTCCAGCTCAAGGGGTGGCTCTGGTGGCGCAAGCTGGGGCTGCCGGCCGTGTTCCCGACCTTCCTGACGGGCGCCATCACGGCGTCGGGCGGTGCCTGGAACGCCAGCATCGTGGCGGAGCTCGTCCACTGGGGCAACGACAAGGTCGAGGCTGCGGGCCTCGGAGCGTACATCGTCAAGGCGACGGAGGCGGGCGACCAGGCGCGCATCGTGCTGGGAATCGCCGTGATGAGCCTCTTCGTGGTGGTGCTGAACCGCGCGTTCTGGCAGCCGCTGCAGCGGCGGGCCAGTCAGGGGTACCGTCTTGAGTGAGGTGAGGCCGATGCCGACCGTCTCGACCGACGACTGGACGACGGGCACCGAGCTCGTCAGGCTCGCGGGCGTCGAGAAGAGCTTCCCCCGCCCCGGCGGTAAGCCGCTGGCCGTCCTCGAGGGCGTCGACCTGGCGCTCGCGCGCGGCGAGATTCTCGGGGTGCTCGGCCGTTCCGGCTCCGGCAAGAGCACGCTGCTGCGCATCATCGCGGGCCTCACGCCCGCCAGCGGCGGCGCCGTGACCTTCAAGGGGCGCCCCGTCACCGGCCCGCCTCCCGGGGTGGCGATGGTGTTCCAGAGCTTCGCGCTCATGCCTTGGCTCACCGTCCTGGAGAACGTGCAGCTAGGGCTGGAGGCGCTCGGCCTGCCCCAGGCCGAGGTGCGCGCCCGCAGCGTCGCCGCCATCGACCTCATCGGCCTCGACGGCTTCGAGATGGCGTACCCGCGCGAGCTCTCGGGCGGCATGCGGCAGCGCGTCGGCCTCGCCCGCGCCATCGTGGTGCACCCCGAGGTGCTGCTCATGGACGAGCCGTTCTCGGCCCTCGACGTCCTGACGGCCGAGACGCTGCGCACCGACCTGCTCGACCTGTGGGCCGAGGGGCAGCTCCCGATCGGCGCCATCGTGCTCGTCACGCACTCGATAGAGGAGGCCGTCCTCATGTGCGACCGCGTGGTCGTGTTCTCCTCCAAGCCCGGCCGGGTCGTGATCGACCTGCCCATCGACCTGCCGCGCCCGCGCGACCGCTCGGACCCCCGCTTCGGCGAGCTGGTGGAGCGGCTCTACGCCGAGCTGGTGGGTGCGCCGCGGGTCGGTCGGGCCGTCAAGGTGGCGGACCGGACCGTCAAGGCGTCGCCCTTCGAGCACCTGCCCAACGTCGCCACGGGCCTCCTGACCGGCCTGCTCGAGGCGCTCGCCGCGCCGCCCTACTCCGGCAGCGCCGACCTGCCCGTGCTGGCGGCCGCCCTGCAACTGGAGGTCGACGACCTGTTCCCCGTCGCGGACGCGCTGCAGCTGCTCGGCCTGGCCCACCTCGTCGAGGGCGACCTCGTCATCTCCGAGCTGGGCGAGCGCTTCGTGGACGCCGACGTCGACGAGCGCAAGGCCCTCTTCGCCGAGCAGCTCAGGGCCAGGATCGGCCTGGTGGGGCACGTGTTGCAGGTGTTGGCCGAGCGTGCCGACCACCACGCCCCCTACTCGCGCTTCAGCTCGGAGCTCGAGGACCACCTGGCGCCCGCGGCGGCGGAGGAGACGCTGCGCACGGCCATCACCTGGGGCCGGTACGCCGAGCTGTTCAGCTACGACGACCGCGCTCAGATGCTTGGCCTGGAAGACGTGACGGCGTGAGCGCCCGCCCGGCGGGGCGGGGCTTCAGGGAGCCCGTCAACGCCGGCACGCACCTGGCGGGCGCCGTCGTCGCGGCCGTGGCCACCGCCGCGCTCGCCCTCCTGGCGCGCGACCGGCCGCTGGCGCAGGCCGCGTTCCTCGTGTTCGGGGCCTCGTCGGTCGCGCTGTTCGGCGCCAGCACCCTGCTGCACGCCGTGTGGGCCGGCCCGCGCCTCGCGCGGTGGCTCAGGCGGCTCGATCACGGCGCCATCTACCTGCTCATCGCGGGCTCGTACACCCCCGTGACGCTCGTGGCGGTGCGGCCGGTGAACCCCGCCCTCGCCTGGTGGCTCTTCGGGCTCGCGTGGCTGCTGGCCGCCCTCGGCCTCGTCTTCAAGGCGTTCTGGCTCGGCGCGCCCCGCTGGTTGAGCACCGCCCTCTACGTCGGCATGGGCTGGCTGGTGGTCGTCGCGTTAGGGCCGGTGGCTCGCGCCTTGGGGCCGGCCAACCTGACGTGGTTGGTGCTCGGCGGCGCGTTCTACACGGTCGGCGCCGTCGTCTACGCCACGAAGCGCCCACGCCTTGTGCCCGGCGTCTTCGGCTTCCACGAGCTGTGGCACCTGTTCGTGCTGGCCGGTTGGGGGTGTCACCTGGTGATGATGCTGCGCCTCGCGACCGCCGTCTGAGCGGGCAGCGGGCGCGCCGGCCCGGCCGGCGCGCCGGATCGGCCGGCGCCCGGCGCCCGGCGCGCCCGCACGTCAGAAGCGCTCGGTGATCGTCTTCATCTCCACGAAGTTGCGCAGGTAGTCTGGGCCGCCCGCCTTGGTGTTCGAGCCCGACATCTTGAAGCCGCCGAACGGCTGCACGCCCACCAGCGCGCCCGTGATCTTGCGGTTCAGGTAGAGGTTGCCGGCCTGGAACTCGGCGCGCGCCCTGGCGAGGTTCTCGCGGCTGCCGCTGAACACCCCGCCCGTCAGCGCGTAGGCGCTCGCGTTGGCGATCTCGAGGGCGTGAGCGAAGTCGCGCGCGCGGATGACGGCCACGACGGGTCCGAAGATCTCGTCGCAAGCGATGGTCGCGCTTGGCGCCACGTCGGCGAAGACGGTGGGCTTCACGTACCAGCCGTCGCCCGGCGCGGCCTCGCCCCCCGTCACGAGGCGCGCCTCTCGCTTGCCCGCCTCCACGTAACCGAGCACCTTCTGGTACTGGCGCTCGTTGATGACGGCCGTGACGTCGTGGTTCTCGTCGGCGGGACCGACACTGAGCCGCTCGGTGAGCTCCTTGACGCGCGCCAGCAGCTCGTCGTGCACCTTGTCGACGACTATGAGGCGGCTCATGGCCGAGCACTTCTGGCCCTGGAAGCCGAAGGCGCTCGCGACGGCCGCCCGCGCCGCCTCCTCCAGGTCGGCCGTCTCGTCGACGATGAGCGCGTCCTTGCCGCCCATCTCGAGGAAGGTGCGCTTGAGCCAGGTCTGGCCCGGCTGCACCTTGGCGGCGCGCTCGTAGATGCGCACGCCCGTGGCGACGGAACCCGTGAAGTTGATGAAGCGCGTGCGCGGGTGGTCGACGAGCGCGTCGCCCAGCACGGCGTCCTCGCCCGTCAGGAGGTTGATGACGCCGGGCGGGAAGCCCGCCTCGGCCACGAGCTCCATGAACTTGGCGGCGATGACGGGGGTGGCGGGGGAGGGCTTCAGGATCACCGTGTTGCCGACCACCACTGGGCCCACGGTGGTGCCAACCAGGATGGCGAGCAGGAAGTTCCAGGGCGGGATCACCACGCCGACGCCCATGGGCTGGAAGAGGGTCACGTTCTCCTCGCCCGGATGGTCGTGAGTGGGCAGCGGCTCCGCGAGCGGCAGCGCCGTGCGGGCGTAGTACTCGCAGAAGTCGATCGCCTCCGCCACGTCGGCGATGGCCTCCAGGTAGTTCTTGGACGCCTCGAACACCAGCCAGGCCGCGAGCTCCTCGCGCCGGCGCCGCATGATGGCCGCCAGCTTCACGAGCAGGCGTGCGCGCTCGGCCATGCTCCAGCGCGACCACGAGTCGTACGCCGCCCAGGCGGCGTCCATGGCGCGGTCGATCTCGGCGGGACCCGCCGCGGCGGCGCGGCCCACCAGGCGTCGCTTGTGCGACGGGTCGAACGACTCGAGCCAGGCGCCGGTGGTGACCGCGGCGCCGCCTATGGTGAGCGGGTAGTCGCGACCCAACCGCCCCGCGACGTCCGCCACGGCGGCCTTGAAGCTCGCCAGCGTGGCCGGATCTGTGAAGTCGGCGAACGGTTCGTTCGTGTAAGGCGTGAAGAGCATGTCAGTCCCTCCCTTGGACGGTGGGCGGGCCGCGCCGCGACCGCGGCCCTGGCGGCTCGGGGCGCCTCAGCCGAACAGGCCGCGCGCCACGAAGGCGAGGTTGGCGGGGCGCTCCGCGAGGCGCCGGCTGAAGTAGCCGTACCAGTCGGCGCCGAACGGCACGTAGACGCGCACCGGGTGCCCGGCGGCGGCCAGGCGCTCCTGCAGGTGCGGCCTCACGCCGAAGAGCATCTGGACCTCGTAGCGGTCGGCGCCCAAGCGCGCGCCCCGCACGAACGCCAGGAGCTCGCGCAGCAGCGCCTCGTCGTGCGTGGCGATGTTCAGCTTGAGGCCGGCGTCAAGCGCCCCGTAGGCCAGCTCGCGGTAGGCGGCCTCGATGCCGCCCACGTCCTGGAGCGCGTCGGCGGGCGCCTCGCGGTAGGCGCCCTTGACCAGCCTGAGCGCACCGTGGCCACCCAGCTCGGCGTCGAGCGCCACGAGCCGTTCGAGGTCGTGCGGGGTGCGGTGCAGGTAGCTCTGCAGCACCGTGCTGACGTGGCGGTGCCCGGCGCGGTGGAGGCGCTCGTACAGGTCGAGGGTGCGGTCGACGTACGGCACGTTCTCCATGTCTAGGCAGACGTGGCCGCCCAGGCCGCCGACCAGCCCGGCGATGCCGTCGGCCAGCTCGAAGGCCAGCTCGGTCGAGACGCCGAGGCCCAGCTGGGTGGGTTTCACGCTCAGGTACGGTTCCACCCCGGCGGCGTGCGCGGTCCGCACGCCCGCCTCGACGGCGGAGGCGGAGGCGCGCGCCGCCGCCTCGTCGGCGACGAACTCGCCCAACAGGTCGAGGATGACGCGCCGTCCGCTGCGCTGCAGCGCGAGCAGGGCCGGGACGGCGGCGGCGGCGTCCTCGCCCGCCACGAAGCGCCCCACGCCCACGCGCCAACCGTGACGTTGGAAGGTCGACCGCACGAGGGGGGCGTCCGCGATGGCTAGGGTCAGTTGCCGGTAGAGGGTGGCGGTGTTCATGGCGTCGGTTCGATTCTACCCGTGCCGAAGGCGCGTCCCGGCGTCCCCCCCGACCCGAGTAAACATTCGAACAGTGACCACGGCGAGGCCGCTGCTAACTTGGTGCCAGCGCGTGACGGCGCGCGCGACCCGCCCGGTAAGGACGGCCGCGCCGCCCGGCCGCGAGGAGGATGCGCCGCCGATGCCGAGTGCTGGCCCCATGTCACCACAAGGTCGCTCCCGAACCGGAGCCGCCCGATGAGGCTCTACTGCGTCCGTCACGGCGAGACGGACTGGAACCTGGTCGAGGCGCGCGGCGCGAAGGGGTGGGCCAAGGACTTCGCCCCGCTCACCGCGCTGGGGCGGTTGCAGATCGACACCATCGCCCGCGACTACCGGCTGCAGGAGGCGGAGGCCATCCTGTGCAGCACCTACACGAGGGCGCTGGAGTCGGCCGCGCTGCTCAGCCGAGCCATCAACAAGCCGCTCTACGTCGAGCACGACCTCCACGAGTGGTTGCCCCAGAAGGACCCGTTCGGCGAGATCGACCCCGGCTCGTTCGAGCGCGCGCGCCAGAGCCTGTCCGGCACGCGCATCGAGGAGGACGCCCCGTGGGAGTCCCTCGACGAGGTGCGTAGCCGCGTCATCGCGGTGCTGCGCCGCTACCGCCGCTTCGAGACGTTGGTGGTGGTCACGCACGGGGTGGTCATCGGCAGCCTGGTGGGGGTGCAACGCCTCGTCGACCACGCAGAGATCGTGCCGTTCGACCTGGACCTCGACAGCCCCATCCAGGTGGGGGCCGGCCCCCACAGGGTGGCGCGGTGAGCGCCGGGAAGGCGCTGCCCTCCGACGCCGTCCTGACGGGCGAGCTGGTTCGCCTCGAGCCGCTCACGTGGGAGCACGTGCCGGCGCTGCTCGAGATTGCCTACGCGTACCCCGACGAGTTCCGCCTGACGTCCACGCCCACCAACGACGCGGAGGCGGAGGCGTACTTCGGCGCCGTCCTGCGGCAGCGCGCGGCCGGCGAGGCCCACCCCGTCGCCGTGGTCGACGGGGCCGGGCGGGTGGTCGGCACGAGCCGCCTCAGCGAGGTCAACTTCAAGCACCGGCGCTGCGAGCTGGGCTTCTCGTGGTACGACCCCGCCCTGTTCCAGAGCGGCGTCAACGTCGAGAGCAAGCTGCTGCTGCTGACGTTCGCCTTCGAGGCGCTCGGCCTCCTGCGGGTGCAGATCCACACCGACACCCGCAACGTGCGCTCGCAGCGCGCCATCCTGGCCCTCGGCGCCCGCTTCGAGGGGGTGTTGCGCCGCCACCAGGTGGCCAAGGACGGCTACGTGCGCGACACCATGGTGTACGCCATCACCGACCTCGACTGGCCCGAGGTCGAGGCGCGCCTGCGCGAGCGGCTCGCCAGGCGCCTCGCGCGCTCAGGCCACGCCGCCTGAGGGGCGCCGCCCTCCGGCCTGCCCCGTCAGCGGATGCCGTGGAGGATCTCGTCGAGGCCCTGCGGGTCCGTGATGAAGACCTCCTTGGGCCGCGTCTCGATGACGCCCTCGGCCTCCAGCGCCTTCAGGGCGCGCGTGACCGTCTCGCGCGACGTGCCCGCCAGGTTCGCCAGCTCCTGGTGCGTCAGCCGCACCAGCGCCCGCTCCGCCTCGTGCTCCACGACGCCGCCCTCGTAGAGGCGCAGCAGCACGTAGGCCACGCGCCCCTGGGCGTCCTTGTACGAGAGGATCTGCGACTCGTCGTCCATGCCGCGCAACCGCTCGGCCAGCGTGGCGTTGAGGTTGAGGCTGATGGTGGGGTAGTCGGCGATGAGCTTGCGGAAGTCGTCGTTGAAGAGCAGGTAGGCGCTCACCTCGCCGAGCGTGATGGCCGTCGCGCTCCGCGAGGCCTCGCCCAAGAGCGCCATCTCGCCGAAGTAGGCGGGGGGCTGCAGGATGGCCAGCGTCTTCTCGTGGCCGCCCAGGTCGATCTTGGAGAGCTTCACCAGCCCGGCCTCGAGGATGTACAGCGCCTCGCCCTTGTCGCCCTCCTGGAACACCGTGGTGTTGGCCTCGTACACCCTCTTGCGCACGGCCGCCGCCGCGATCTCCAGCGCCCGCTCCGGCGCGCCGCGGAAGAGAGGAACTCGGCTCAACAGCTGATGGAGGGATCGGTCCGGGTTGCTCACGCACGCTCCACTTCGGGCGGGGCGGGGGTCGTAAGGCCCCCAGGGACGGGTGTCACTCGCTGGCCCGTATAGTAACCCCGTGACTCATGTCGTGGCGGCTCGCGGCCTCGAGCGGCGCTTCAGGGCGCCGGGCGGCGACGTGGAGGTGCTGGCGGGGGCGTCCCTGGCGTTGGCGGAGGGGGAGGTGGCCGCCGTGCTCGGCCCCTCCGGTTCGGGCAAGAGCACGCTGCTCCACCTGCTAGGTGGGTTGGATCAGCCGGACGCCGGCGAGATCTACTGGGGCGACTTCCCCGTCCACCTCCACGCGCCGCGGGAGCTGGCGGCCCGCCGCGCTCGGTACGTCGGCCTGATCTTCCAGAACCACTACCTGCTGCCCGACTTCACGCTCCTCGAGAACGTGGCCATGCCGAGCCGCATCGTCGGCGCGCCGGACGAGGCGCGGGCGCGCGGCCTCCTCGAGCGCGTGGGGTTGGGCGCGCGCCTCGACTTCCCGCCGACGCGGGTCTCGGGCGGCGAGAGGCAGCGCGCGGCCGTGGCGCGCGCGCTCGCCCTGAGCCCGCGGCTCCTGCTGGCGGACGAGCCCACCGGCTCCCTCGATCACGCCCGCGCCGAGGAGGTGTTCGAGCTGCTGCTCACGCTGGCCGCCGAGGAGGGCGCCGCCGTGGTGGTCGTCACGCACGACGAGCGCCTCGTGGCGCGGCCCGGGGTGGCCCGGTTGCGCCTCGAGGACGGCAGGCTGGTGCCGGGCGCGCGGTCGCCGGCGGCGGCCGTCGGCGCGGTCGGCTGACGCCCGCGCGGACCGGCGCGCCTTGGTTCAGACGTTGCGCAGTCGCGGGTCCATGAGGTCGCGCACGGCGTCGCCGAGCAGGTTGAAACCCACCACGGCCAGGAAGATGCCCAGCCCGGGGAAGATCGACATCCACGGTGCCCGCAGGAACTGCGAGAAGCCGTCGCGGATCATGAGGCCCCATTCGGGCGCCGGAGGTTGGGCGCCGAGCCCCAGGAAACCGAGGGCCGCCACGTCGAGGATGGCGGTGCCGATGCTCAAGGTGAGCTGCACGATCAAGGGCGCCATGGAGTTGGGCAGCACGTGCTTGAACACGACCCTGAAGCCGCCCGACCCGAGCGCGCTGGCCGCCTGCACGTACTCCGACTGCCGCACCTGCATGACGACCGACCTGACGATGCGCGTGTAGATCGGGACCTGGGTGATGGAGATGGCGATGAGCGCGTTGGTCAGGTTGGGACCGAGCGTGGCCACGATGGCGATGGCGAGCAGGATGCCAGGGAACGCCAGGAGGATGTCGATGCACCACACGATGATGGTGTCGACCCACCCGCCCACGTAACCGGCCAGCAGGCCGAGGATGGTGCCGGCCACCACGGCGAACGCAACGGCGATGAGCCCGACGCGGAGGCTGATGCGACCGCCGTGCAGCACGCGCGTGAAGATGTCGCGGCCCAGCTCGTCGGCCCCGAACCAGCGCTCGGCGGACGGGGGGCTGAGGCGCGCCCGCAGGTCGCGGTCGCGGGTGGCGTCGTAGGGCTTGATGAGCGGCGCGAGGAGCGACACGATCACGAGGAACAGCACGACGGCGAGGCCGAGCACGCCGGTGGGGTGGCGCCGGAAGCGGCGGAACAGGTCGGCCGCGCCCCTGCGCGGCGCGAGGTCGTCGGTGGTCGCGGTGGCGGTGGTCATGAGTACTGGATCCTCGGGTCGATGAGGGAGTAGGAGAGGTCCACCAGGAGGTTGACGACCACGAACAGGACCGCCACGAAGATCACGCCCCCCTGGATGATGGGGTAGTCGCGGGCCGAGATGCCGTCGTAGACCCAGCGGCCTATGCCGGGCCAACTGAAGACCGTCTCGGTGAGGATGGCACCGGACAGGAGCGTGCCGAAGCTGAGGCCGATGACGGTGACGACCGGGAGGAGCGCGTTCCTGAGCGCGTGCCTGCGCACCACGCGGAGCTCCGAGATCCCCTTGGCGCGCGCCGTGCGGACGTAGTCCTGACCGAGCACCTCGAGCATGGCCGAGCGCGTCATGCGCACCACGATGGCGAGCGGGATCGTGCCCAGCGCGACCGCGGGCAGCACCAGGTGCTTCGCCGCGTTCCAGGCGGCCGTGAGGTTGCCCCGCAACAGGCCGTCGATGACGTACAGGCCGGTTATCGGTTCGACCGTCATGGCCGACGATAGGCGCCCGGAGGGGGGCAGCCACCCCAGCACCACCGCGAACACGTAGATGAGGATGATGCCGAGCCAGAAGACGGGGAACGACACCCCGGCGATGGCCACCAACACGACGGCCGTGTCGGCGATCGTGCCGCGGCGCAGGGCGGCCCACACCCCCGCCGGGATGCCGATGGCGATGGCAAGGAACATGGCCGCCAGCGTCAGTTCGAGCGTGGCGGGGAAGCGGTGGAGCAGGCTCTGGGTCACCGGCACCAGGGTGAGGATGGAGCGCCCGAGGTCGCCGCGCAACATGCCGCCCATGTAGTCGAAGTACTGGGAATCGAAGAGGGTGCCGATGTTGCCCGTCTCGCGGAAGCCGGCCGTGTTCAGGAAGAGGGGCCGGTCGAGGCCCAGGTCGGCGCGCAGACGCTCGATGAGCTTGGGCGCGGCGCGCTCGCCGAGCATCGCCTGCGCCGGGTCGCCGGGGATGATGCGGGTCAGGAAGAAGATGAGCAGCGTCACCCCGACGAGGACGGGGATGAGCCCGAGGATGCGGCGGATCAGATACGCGGTCAAGCGGTGCTCCTTGGGCGCGCCTCTCGTGTGGCGGCCGGGCGGATGCTCGCCGGGGACCGACGGGTCCGCCGGACGGCGACGAAGATATGCACGGTCAACATAACCCTACAAGCCGTCGTGGGGCGCCCGCTGACGGGCGCCCCAGCGACTATCGCGACTTGCTTGCGCTTTACCTTGCGATCACTCGGTCTTGGTGACCGGGTGCAGGCTCACGGAGCTGAAGCCGAGCGGGCTCGGGATCCAGCCGGAGATGTTCTTGCGCGTGGCGTTGAGGGACACGTTGTGCGCCATGGGGATGGACGCGGCGGCGTCGGCCACGGCGTCGACGACCGAGGCGTAGAGCGCGGCGCGCTCGTCCTGGTCACCGATCTGACCGGCCTTGGCGAGGGCCTCGAGCACGTCGGGGTTGTCCCAGCCCTGCGCGGCGGAGTGGTCGGGGCCGAAGAAGGTGAGGAGGAAGTTCTCGGGGTCGGCGTAGTCGGCGTTCCAGCCGAGCATGTACATGGGGAACTTGCCCGTGGGGTAGTCGGCCAGGTAGGTCGTCCAGTCCTCCGTCTTCAGCTCGGCGCGGATGCCGACGTCGGCCAGGTACGACGCGACGGCCTCGGCGATCGGCTGCGGGGAGGGGAAGTACGGGCGGCTGACGGGCATGTACCAGAACTCGACGTCGAGGCCGTTCGGGTAACCGGCGTCGGCCAGGAGCTCCTTGGCCTTCTCGGGGTTGTACTCGTACGGCCACGGCTTGCCGTGCCCGAACATGGAGGGCGGCAGGTGGTCCTGGGCGACGATGCCGAGACCCTCGTAGAAGGCGTCGACGATGGCCTCGCGGTCGATGGCGTAGGCCACGGCCTGGCGCACGAGGACGTTGTCCATCGGGGCGCTGAGCTGGCTCATGCCGATGTAGCCGACGTTCATCTCGCCCTCGGCCGTCTGGACGGTGAGGTTAGGGTCGTTCTTGACCGTCGTGAGGTCGTCGGAGGTCAGGAGGACGGCGATGTCGATGGTGCCGGCCTGCAACTCGGCGAGGCGAGCGGTGGGTTCCTGGATGCCGCGGAAGACGACGCGCTCGACGCCGGCGGGGCCGCCCCAGTAGTCGGCGTTGCGCTCGACCACGACGCGTTCACCCTCGACCCACTCGACGAACTTGAAGGGGCCGGTGCCGACGGCGCCCACGTTGGGCGTGCCGTAGTTGACGCCGGCGGCCGTGATGGCGGCGGGGCTGCCGAACTGGAAGTAGCCGGCGGCGAAGAGGGCGGGCAGGAACGGCACGGGCGCGGTCGTGTTGATCTGCACCGTGTACTCGCCGGTCACGTCGACGGAGGCGATCTTGTTGCCCTCGCCCACGGGACCGCCGAAGACCCAACCCCAAGGCACGAAGGTCTTGCCCTGCGCGCGGTTGCCTACCGGGCTGTTCGGGTCGTTCCAGCGGTCGATGTTGAACTTGACGGCCTCGGCGTTGAACGGCGTGCCGTCATGGAACTTCACGCCCTGGCGAAGCTCGAAGGTCCAGACGGTGGCGTCGTCGTTGGGCGTCCAGGAGGTGGCAAGGGCCGGGATGAGGTCGGTGCCGCCGGGGGCGAAGTCGACGAGGCGTTCGGTGATCTGCCCGCTGACGACGAGCGAGTTGCCGTCTTGCGAATCGGCGGCGTCGAGTGAGGACGGGAAGCCCGACGTCCCGTACACGAGGGTCTGCGCGTTCACCATCCCGAAAGTCAGGAGGAGAGCGGCAACAACTAGTAGTCTCTTCATGGCACCTCCACAGTGCTAGTGAGACAGCGCTAAGCGGTTCGCCCGGTCGTTCCCGGCCGTACCACGGCCGTTACGGTGGCGTCCGAGGCCTGCACTGTATTCGAGTGAAGATTCTAACACGGCACCGCGGCGCCGGGTGAGGCGGCCTGAACCTCGCCTTTAGGTTCGCTCGGCGCCGCGGCGGGCCCGCCGCGGCGCATGCAGCCTTAGAGTAGGCCGCATGAACCTGGCCCTAGAACTCGCCCGGCTGCTGGGCGACGACCGCGTCGACACCACCCCCGCCGTACTCGCCCAGCACTCGCACGGCGAGTCGTACGCCGACGGCGTCACGCCGGCCGTCGTCGTCTACCCCCACGACACCGCCGAGGTCAGCCGGCTGCTGCGGTTCGCGACCGCGCACGGCGTGCCCGTCACCCCCGTGGGCGCCAACTCCAGCCTCGAGGGCCACACGGTGCCCGCAGCCGGAGGCGTCTCCCTCGACCTCGGCCGGCTCGACCGGCTCCTCGAGGCGCGGCCCGAGGACCTGCTGGTGGTGGTGCAGCCGGCCGTCACCTACCCACGCATCAACGAGCACCTCAAGCGCCACGGGCTCTTCTTCCCCATAGATCCCGGGGCGCACGCCTCCATCGGCGGCATGGTGAGCACCAACGCCTCCGGCACCGCCGCCGTGCGCTACGGCACGACTGGCGACTACGTCCTGGCCCTCGAGGTGGTGACCCCCACCGGGGACGTCCGTCGCCTCGGGAACCGGGCGCGCAAGTCGGCCAGCGGTTACGACCTGTGTGCGCTCTTCACGGGGGCGGAGGGGACGTTGGGGGTTATCACGGAGGTCACGCTGCGCGTGGTGGGGTTGCCGGAGGCGGCGGCCGCGGCGCGCCTGCCGTTCCCCGACGCCTTCCGGGCCACGTCGTTCGTCACTCGCCTCATCCAGGCGGGCGTGCCCGTGGCCCGCTGCGAGCTGGTGGACGCCAACAGCATCCGCTCGGCCAACGCCTACTCCGGCACGGACTACCCGGAGGAGATGACCGTGTTCCTGGAGTTCCACGGCAACCCGGCGGGCATAGCGGCGGAGGTCGAGCTGGCGCGCGAGCTCGCCGAGGCGGCCGGGGCCGGCGCCTTCGAGGCGGCCACCGACGCGGGCGAGCGCGCCAGGCTGTGGGAGGCCCGTCACACGATGCTCTTCGCCTCCAACGCCGCGCACCCCGGGCTGCATAGCCTCATAACCGACGTGGCCGTCCCCATCTCGCACCTGCCCGAGGCGGTCACGGCGGCGCTCGCCGATTGCGCCGAGAACGGCTTCGACGCCAACCTGGTCGGCCACGTGGGCGACGGCAACTTCCACCTCACCCTCTACGTCGAGGACGACCCGGCCCGGCGCGCCGCCGCGCAGGGCGTGGTCGACCGCATGACTTACCGCGCGCTCGACGTCCTCGGGACGGCCACGGGGGAGCACGGCGTGGGCCTCCGCAAGCTCAAGTACATGGAGCGCGAGCACGGGGCGGCGCTCGACCTGATGCGCACCCTGAAAGCCACCCTCGACCCGGCCGGCATCATGAACCCGGGCAAGAAGCTACCGCCCGCGCGATGAGCGGGCCGCTCGACGCGTACCCGCTCCTGCTGCAGCCCCGCCTCCACCGGCGCCTGTGGGGCGGCTCGCGCCTGGCGGCGTGGCTCGGCGACACCGGCCTACCCGTGAGCGGCCCGGCTGACGAGCCTGTGGGGGAGGCCTGGCTGGTGGGAGCCGACAACCTCGTGACCAACGGCGCCTACCGGGGCGTGTCGTTGGGTGCCTTGGCGGCGACGCACGGGGCCGCGTTGGTGGGGGAGGCGCCGTTCGCGCGTTACGGCGCCGTGGTGCCGCTCCTCGCCAAGCTGCTCGACGCGCGGGAGGACCTCTCGATCCAGGTCCACCCCGACGACGCCTACGCGCGGCGCGAGCACCCTGGCAGCGGTCACCTAGGCAAGGCGGAGGCCTGGTACGTGCTCGAGGCGGCGCCGGGCGCCGGGGTGCTGCGCGGCTTCACGCGCGCGACCGAGCCGGCCGCCCTCAGGGCGGCGGCGCTCGACGGCACCCTGCCGAGCCTCATGCGGCGCCTCCCCGTTGTACCCGGGAGCGTCGTCGTCAACCCGGCCGGGACGGTGCACGCCGTCGGGGCGGGCTGCCTCCTGTTCGAGATCCAGCAGGCCAGCGACCTGACCTACCGCCTGTTCGATTACGGCCGCCGCGGCGCCGACGGGGCGCCGCGCGAACTGCACCTCGACAGGGCCCTGGCGGTGGCGGACCTGAGTGGCGGCGGCGAGCAGGGCGCCGCCCCCCGGCCGTCGAGCTCCGGCTGGACGCGCCTCGTGCAACTGCCGGAGTTCAGCCTGGACGCGCGCGCCATGGCCGGCGGGGCCCCGCTGGCGGGCGCCACGAGCGCCGCCTCGTTCGAGCTCCTGTTCGTGGCGGCAGGGGAGGCGACGGTAGCGGGCGGGGGCGTGGCCGCCAGCCTTGTCGCCGGGGGCGCCGCGGTCCTGCCCGCCGGCCTGGGCGCGTACACGCTGCAGGGCGAGGGCACCATCCTCCGCTGCCTGGCCGGTGCGGGCCGGTCGGCGTGACGCCGACCGGCCCAGCCGCCCCGGCGACGCCCCTTGACCCGGGCGCGCTCTCGCCCCTGGCACGCGTGGCGCTCGGATCGACCAGCCCGGCCAAGGTCAGGGCGGCGGAGGCGGCCCTCGCGCGCATCCACGGTCGTCCCGTGGCGGTGACGGCCGTGAGCGCGCCGTCCGGCGTGCCCGCCCAACCCGTGGGCAGCGAGGAGACCTTCCGGGGCGCGTTGGCGCGGGCGCGGGGCGCCCTGCGGCTGACGCCGGGCGCGCTCCTCGGCCTGGGCATCGAGGCGGGGGTCGAACGCCCGCTCGGGGAGGCCGGTCCCCTCCACGCCGGCGCCTGGGTGGTGGCGGTCGACGGGGCGGGGCGGACGGGGACGGCGCGCTCGGCCACGTTCGAGCTGCCCCCTCACCTGGCCGCCGCGGTCGCGGCCGGGGCGGAGCTCGGCACGGCGCTCGACGCCGGCTACGGCCTGACGCGCGCGAAGGACGGCCCCGGCGCAGCGGGGGTGCTGAGCCGGGGCCTGGTGGATCGGTCCGAGCTTTACGTTCAGGCGATCCTGCTCGCGCTGGTGCCTTGGTTGGCGCCCGCGCCGAGGGACGCGGCCTGACCCGCGGAACGCCGGCCTAGCGCGCGCGTCAGCTCCCGGCCGCGGCCGCGCCGGGCTGCGCCGCCGGGCGCTCCTCGCCCGGTGGCACGAACGGCTCGCCGGCGGCCGGCTCGGCCGGGACGAGCATGACGTCGAGGACCTGCCTGAACTCGCTCACGGGCACGACGGTCAGGTCGGCGAGGATGACGTCGGGGACCTCCTCGAGGTTCGCCTCGTTGTCCTTGGGCAGGATGACGGTGCCGATGCCCGCCTGGTGCGCGGCCAACAGCTTCTCCTTGACGCCGCCGATGGGCAGCACGCGGCCGCGCAGGGTGATCTCGCCCGTCATGGCCACGTCGCCGCGAAGGGGGCGACCCGTGAGGGCCGACACCACGGCGCTGGCGATGGCGATGCCGGCCGAGGGGCCGTCCTTCGGGGTGGCGCCCTCCAGCACGTGCACGTGCAGGTCGCGCTTCTCGTGGAAGTCGGCCGCGATGCCGTACTCCTCGGCGTGCTTTCGCAGGTAGGCGATGCCGGCCTGGGCGCTCTCCTTCATGACGTCGCCCAGTTGGCCGGTGAGCGTCACGACGCCCTTGCCGGGCACGGCGACCGTCTCGATGTCGAGCGTGACGCCGCCCACCGAGGTCCAGGCGAGGCCGTGGGCCAGGCCCACCTGCGGCTCCTTCTCCGCCTGGTCGTCGCGGTACGGCGGCACGCCGAGGAGCGCGCGGATGGCGGCCGCGTCGACCGTCCGCACCCCCTCCCAGGGACCGGTGAGGAACTCCTTGGCCGACTTGCGGGCGGCCTTGGCGATGAGGCGGTCGAGGTTGCGCACCCCCGCCTCGCGCGTGTACTCGGTGACGATGCGCCTGAGCGCCCCGTCGTCGAACGCCAGGTGCTCGTTAAGGCCGTGGTCGCGCAGCTGCCGCGGCACGCGGTAACGCTTGGCGATCTCGAGCTTCTCGGAGAGCGTGTAGCCCGGGATCTGGATGACCTCCATGCGGTCGAGGAGCGGTCGCGGGATGGTCGAGAGGCTGTTGGCGGTGGTGATGAACATGACCTTGGAGAGGTCGTAGGGGATCTCGAGGTAGTGGTCGGCGAACGTGTTGTTCTGCTCCGGGTCGAGCACCTCGAGGAGGGCCGAGGACGGGTCTCCCCGGAAGTCGGCCGTCATCTTGTCGACCTCGTCGAGCAGGAAGACGGGGTTGATGGTGCCCGCCGTCTTCATGCCCTGGATGATGCGGCCGGGCAGGCTGCCGATGTAGGTGCGGCGGTGGCCCCTGATCTCCGCCTCGTCGCGCACGCCGCCGAGGCTCATGCGCACGAACTTGCGGTTGAGGCTGCGCGCGATCGACTTGCCGAGGCTCGTCTTGCCCACGCCGGGCGGGCCCACGAGGCAGAGGATGGGCGCGCGGTAGTCGGCCGACTCGACGTCCTTCGTGAGCTGCCGGACCGCCAGGAACTCGAGGATGCGCTCCTTGGGCTCCTCCAGCGCGTAATGGTCCTCGTCGAGGACCTCCTGGCTGTGCCTTATCTCGAGACGCTCCTCGTCGACCTCGCTCCACGGCAGGTCGACCAGCGTGTCGACGTAGGTGCGCACCACGGTGGCCTCGGGTGAGCCGCCGGCCATCTTCTCGAGGCGGTCGATCTCCTTCAGCGCCCGCTCCTTGGCGTGCTCGGGCATGTTCTTGGCCTCGACCTTGGCGCGGAGCTCCTCGGTCTCGCTCTCCTCGCTGGCGCCCAGCTCCTTCTGGATGGCCTTCATCTTCTCGCGCAGGTAGTACTCGCGCTGGTTCGAGTCCATCTGCTGCTTGACGCGGGCGCTGATCTCCTTCTCCGTGTCGAACCGTTCCAGGTCGCGCGTGAGGAAGCCGTAGACAAGCTCGAGGCGCTTGACCGCCGACGCCTCCTCCAGGGCGGCCTGCTTGTCGGCCACGTCCCAGGTGGCGAACTTCGCGACCACGTCGGCGAGGGAGCCGGGCTCCTTCATGGCCTTGAGGTTCTCCAGGTGGAAGGAGTCGAGGCGCATGTTCTTGTTCTGCTGCGCGTACTCGCCGAACGCCACCTTGACCTGCTCGCTCAGGGCCTGGACGGTCTCGTCTTGCCGGTCGCCCGCGACCTCCGCGATGGTGGCCACCCGGGCGCGGAGCGTGCCGCCCGGCACGTACTCCTCGATCCGGGCCCGGTCGCGACCCTCCACCAGCACCTGCAGCGTGTCGTTGGGGAGGCGGATGACCTGCTTGACGACCGCGAGCGTGCCGACGCCGTAGAGGTCGTCCTCGCCCGGATCGTCGATGCGAGAATCGCGCTGGACGACGAGCAGGACGCGGTTGTCGCCGGCCTGCGCCTCCTCGAGCGCCCGCTTGGACTTCGGCCTGCCGACGTCCACGTTCTCGAGCGTGCGCGGCAACACGACCTGGCTGCGCAACGCGATGACAGGAAGTTCCCAATCCATGCCGCCATTGAACCCCCTCGCGTGCCGGTAGCTCCGTAAGGTGGCTGACGACGCCCGGGCTACGTGCCGCGCCCCTCGCGGGGGGTAGGCGGACGCCTACAGTTCGATGGTCACCCCGAGCTCGGGCGTCCTGACCCGCGCCAGCCGCGGGGCCAGCTCGGCGGCGAACGCGTCCATCACCGCCGGTTCGCCGTGCACCAGCAGGAGCTGCCGCGCCCTCGTGGCCTCCAGGAACGCGAGCAGGTCGCCGCGGTCGGCGTGCGCGGAGAACCCCTTGATGTTCTCGACGTGGGCCCTGACGACGATCTCCTCGCCGAACAGCCGCACCCGCCGGGCCCCCTCGAGGAGCGCCCTGCCGAGCGTGCCGGCACCCTGGTAGCCGACGATCACGAGGCTGGCCTCCTCGCGCCACAGGTTGTGCTTCAGGTGATGCTGGATGCGGCCGCCCGTCATCATGCCCGAGCCGGCGATGATCACGGCGCCGCCCTCCACCCCGTTGATGGCCTTGGACTCGGCGGCGCTCACCGTGAACTCCAGGGTGGGCGGCGCGAAGGGGTCGGTGCCGGCGGCCAGCTCGGCCATGATCGGCGGGCGGAACTCGTTGCGGCAACTGACGTAGAGGCGCGTCATGCGCGTCGCCATGGGCGAGTCAAGGTAGACGGGCAGTCGGGCGACGGCGCCGCTCGTCATGAAGCGGTCGAGGAGGTAGAGGACCTGCTGGGCCCGCTCCGTGGCGAAGGTGGGGATCATCACCTTGCCGCCGCGGGCGAACGACCGCTTCAGCACCGCCAGGAAGTGCTCCTCCGTCGCCTGGCGGTTCGGGTGCGTCTGATCCGCGTACGTGCTCTCGAGCACCAGGACGTCGCACTCGTTCGGGACCGCCGCCGGCGCCTGGATGGTGCTCTCGTGGTTGCCGAGGTCGCCCGAGAACGTGATGCGTAGGTCGGGGGTGGTGAGCTCGATGTAGGTGCTGCCCAGGATGTGGCCGGCCGACCTGAACCGGGCCACCACGCCGTCGGCCACCCTGGTCGGCTCGTCGAGCGACACCGCCTTGAAGCGAGCCAGGGCCCGCTCCACCTCGGCGGGCGTGTACAGGGGCGGGGGGACCTCGTCCTCCCGGCCCGCGCGGCGCGCCTTGCGCATGGCGCGGTCGAAGTCCTCCTCCTGCAGCTTGGCGGAGTCGCGGAGGATGACCCCGGCGACCTCGGCCGTTGCCTCGGTGGCCAGGAAGTCGCCCCCGTACCCCTGCGCCACCAGGAGGGGGAGGCGGCCGACGTGGTCGAGGTGGCCGTGCGTGACGAGCACGGCGTCGAGTGCGGCGGGCTCGAACGGGAACGGCAGGCGGTTCGTTGCCTCCAGCTCCGCGCCCCCCTGGAACATGCCGCAGTCGACCAGCAGTCGCGCCCCGCCGACCTCGAGGTGGTGGCAGCTGCCGGTGACCGTGCGGGCGGCGCCCGCGCCGGTGAACCTCACGCCCGCACCCAGCGCAGCCGGGCGTCCGCCAGCTCGCACCGCACGAGCCCGAGCTCCCGCGCCCGCGCCAGGTGAGCCGAGACGACGCACAGGTCGAGGTGGTAGCGCGCCAGGTCGTCGACGACCATGCCCAGCGCTCGCGCCGCGCCCGCCATGACCGCCTCCGTGGACGCGCCGTCGCACTGCTCGATGACGGCCTCCGCCGCGGCCAGCACGGCGCGGCGGTTGGCCGCCGCCGCCCCCTTAAGGTCGGTGGTGGGTTCGCCGTGACCCGGCAGCAGCAGGCGCGCCGCCTGCGCCGCCACGACGTCGAACGCGGCGAGCTGCCCCGCCACGTCCTGCGCGAACGGGATGGGGTACTTGCCGAGGGTGTCGGCCCCGAAGACGGCGTCCGCCGCCAGGAGCACGTCGTCTACTAGGACCGCGAGCTGCCGGTGCGCGTGCCCGCGCACGTCGACGAGGGTGATGTTCGCGTCGCCGACGGTGACCTCGCCCGGCCCCACCACCCGGTGGACGGGGGAGGGGTCGGCCATGAGCCACTTGCCCGTCAGTTCAGGCAGCGGCTTCGCGCCGTGGAACAGGTAGATGGGCTCGAGGTAGGGCGTCCTGATCAGGTCCGCCTCGACCTCGGGCGCCCACACCAGGGCGTCCGGGTACTGACGCAGTAGGTAGGCGTTGCCGCCGTGGTGGTCGGCGTGGCTGTGGGTGCAGAGGATGTGGCCGAGCTCGAGCCCCAGGGCGCCGAGCGCCTTGCGGACCTTCCGACCGTACTCCTTGTCGAGGCCGCTGTCCACGAGCAGCGCCTGGCCGCCGCCCACGTCGACGATGGCGCAGTTGACGCCGCCGAGTAGGGCGTGGACGCGCTCCGACAGCCGTACGGTGTCAGGGCCCTTGCTGCTGGTCTGGGAGCCTGTCATGCGCCAGCCTACCGGTTGACGGCCCGCCGCGGCGCCGGGCCCGGACCGGGTCCGCCCGCGGTCAGCCCCCGGTCCGCCGCAGGCGGGCCAGGTAGAAGCCGTCTACCCCCGCCAGCGGCAGGACGAACGCGCCCGCCCCGACGGCGCGTGAAGGCAGCGGCAGGTTGGGCGGCTCGGGGTCGAAACCCGGGACGGCGGCGAGGAAGCGCGCCACCACGTCCGGCCCCTCGTCGGGGGTGAGGGAGCAGACGGCGTAGAGGAGGACGCCGCCCGGAGCGGTGACGGCCGCGGCGTTCGCCAGCATGCCGGCCTGCGTGCGGGCGGCGGCCGCCACGTCCGCCGCCGTCAGGCGCAGCTTGATCTCGGGGTGCCCGCGCAGCGTGCCGGTGCCCGTGCACGGCGCGTCGAGGAGCACCCAAGGGGCGCTCTCGAGGGGCGGCGGGCGCAGCAGGTCGGCGGTCAGGTGCGTGACGTGAAGGCCGAGGCGCGTCAGGTTGTGGGCGGCGGCGGCGCCGCGGCGCGGGTCGAGCTCCACGGCCGTCACCTCCGCGCCGAGGGCGGCCAGCACGGCGCTCTTCACCCCGCGGCCGGCGGCGAGGTCGAGCACCCGGTCCCCGGCGCCGGCGCCCAACGCGAGCGCGACCGCCAACGAGGCGGGGTTCTGCGGTTGCACCAGGCCGGAGCGGAACGCGGCCAGGCTCGCCACCGGCAACGGCGAGCGCACCCGCAGCGGGCGCGGACCCCCGAGCGCGCCCCAGCCGAGGGGCTCGCTAACGGCACCGTCGGCCGTCAGCGCGGCGTCGGCGGCGGGCGAGAACGCGGTCAGCCAGAGGGGCTCGGGCTCGAGCATGGCGGCGGCCGCCGCCGCGGCGTCGCCGCCCAGCGCCGCCTCGAGCCGCGCGTAGAGCCAGCCGGGCATTGCCGCAGCGAGGGCCGCCGCGGCCGGGCCGGCGGCGGCCACGTCCGGCCGCTCGACCCGGCGCAGGACGGCGTTGACCAGGGGCGCGAGGCGGGGGTGGGTCTCCTTGACGACGTCCACCCAGGCGCTGACCGCCGCGTAGGGCGGCGTGCCGCGCCACAGGATCTCGTAGGTCCCCAGCCTGAGGGCGTCGAGCGCCGCCGGCGGCAGGCGCTCCGGGCGCTCCAGCAGGGGCGCCAACGCCGCGTCGACCTGCGGCAGGCGCCGGACGGTGCCGTAGGCGAGGTCCGTCGCGAGCGCCCGCTCCTCGCGCTCCAGGCCGGACGCGCGCAGGAACTCGTCGAGCGTGGGCGCCAGGAACGCCCCGCGCTGCACCCGCGCCACGACCGCCGCCGCCAACGGGCGCGCGCCCGCGGGAGGGCGGCCGCCAGCGGGGGCGGCTCGTGCGTGGCGACGGGGCACTCGGCTCACCGCGCCAAGCTAACCCGCGCCGCCGGTCCCCGGGGAGGTGAGCTCGCCGCGCGTGCGGGTCAGGCGGGCGGCGGTTCGCTCGCCTCGGCCGCGCCCCCCGCCAACTCGAACGCCTCGATCAGGAAGCGGACGGCCGTGCGCTCCTCCTCGTGAAGCTCAAGCTTCACGAACGACGGCACCGTGCGGAGGTCGAGCCCCTCCGCCTCGATGTACGACCGCGCGATGGCTATGGCCTTGACCGCCTGGTTCACCGCGTGCGGGCCGATGGCCTGGACCTCGACCTCGCGGGCGCTCCTGAGAAGCGCCGCGATCGCCCCGGCGACCGAGTTCGGCCGGGAAGTTCCGGAGACGCGAAGGATTTCGATGTCGGACCTCCATGGGGCTGGGTTACGGGGATTATGCACCGCGCGAGCAGGCGCCGTTGCCCGCGCGTCACGCTGCCGCGGCAGCGCGACGCGCCTTGACACGGCTCCCCGACGCTCGTATAGTGCCCACCAATGACGGTTTCGCTGCACGGGACTACGATCAGCTGGGGCCTAATTACCAGCTCGTGGGGTCGTGCCGGCTAACCGCCATCTAGCCTGCTCTCGAGCCCCGCCGCAACCTCGGCGGGGTTTCTTTTTGAGCGCGGTCGGCAAGCGATTTCGGAGAGGGCGCGGAGGTCATCGATGACGGGTTCGGAAGTAGTGATGAAGATGCTCGAGCGGCAAGGCGTGGAGGTGATCTTCGGGCATCCGGGCGGGGCCATCATGCCCATCTACGACGCCCTCTACGACTCGCCCATCAAACACGTGCTGGTGAGGCACGAGCAGGGCGGCGCCCACATGGCCGACGCCTACTACCGCGCCAGCGGCAAGACGGGCGTGTGCTTCGCGACCTCCGGCCCCGGCGCCACCAACCTGGTGACGGGTCTCGCCACCGCCATGATGGACTCGTCGGCGCTGGTGGCCATCACGGGCAACGTGCCGAGCGGGCTGATCGGCACCGACGCGTTCCAGGAGGCCGACGTCTACGGCATCACCGGCCCCGTGACCAAGCACAACTACCTCGTCAAGGACGTGGCCGAGCTGCCGCGAGTGATGGCGGAGGCGTTCCACATCGCCTCGACCGGCCGCCCCGGGCCGGTGCTGATCGACATCCCCAAGGACGTGCAGCTCGCCAAGTTCGAGGGGAGCCTCGACGTGGCCGTCGACCTGCCCGGTTACCGCCCCACCGTCGTGGGCCACGCCGGCCAGGTGGCGAAGGCCGCCGAGGCCGTGCGCGCCGCGAAGCGGCCCGTCCTCATCGTGGGCGGTGGCGCTCAGGTTGCCACGCGCGAGGTGGCCGAGCTCGTCGCCCGCACCGGCATCCCGGTCATCACCACCCTGATGGGCATCGGCGCCTACCCACCCGCGGCCGAGGAGGCGCTGGGCATGCCCGGCATGCACGGCACCGTCACCGCCAACAAGGCGATCAGCCACTGCGACCTCATCCTGGGTGCCGGCCTGCGCTTCGACGACCGCGTGACGGGCAAGATCAGCCGCTTCGCGCCCAACGCGACCGTCGTCCACATCGACATCGACCCCGCCGAGATCAGCAAGCTCGTCAAGGCGCACGTGCCGGTGGTCGGCGACCTGCGCGACGTCCTGCCGCGCCTCACCGCGGAGCTGGGGCGCCTCGACATCGACCCGTGGCGCGAGACGCTGGCGGACTGGAAGGACACCTACCCCGAGAAGTACAAGCTCGACAAGCCGCTCGTCTCGCAGGAGATCCTGGCCATGCTGCGCGAGGCGACCGGGGGCGACTGCATCGTGGCCACCGAGGTCGGGCAGCACCAGATGTTCGCGGCACGGATGCTGCCGTCGACCAAGGCGCGCTCGTTCATCACCTCCGGCGGCCTCGGCACCATGGGCTTCGGCCTGCCCGCGGCCATCGGCGCCGCCATCGCCAGGCCGGGCGAGACCGTCGTACTCGTGGCGGGCGACGGCAGCATCCAGATGAACATCCAGGAGCTGGCCACCCTCTACAAGCAGAACGTGCCCGTCATCATCGCCATCCTCAACAACGGCATGCTCGGCATGGTGCGGCAGTGGCAGGAGCTCTTCCACGCCCAGCGCTACAGCGAGGTCTACCTCGCGGACTCGAACCCCGACTTCGCCAAGCTGGCTGAGGCCTACGGCATCGAGGGGCACAACGTCTTCGACCGCGAGACGGCCCGCGAGGCCGTCGCGGCCGCCGTGGCCGCCAAGAAGCCCGTCCTCCTCAACTTCTTCGTCTACGAGGCCGAGAAGGTCTTCCCGATGGTGCCGTCCGGCGCCGGGGTCGACGAGATGATCCTCGGCGATCAGGCGCCGACCGCGCCCGCGCAGGCCGCCGCGGCGCAGAGCGCCGAGGCGGTGACGCGGTGAGCAAGCAGTACGTGCTCAGCGTCGTCGTGCGGGACCGGCCCGGGGTGCTGGTGCGCATCGCCAGCCTCTTCGCCCGCCGCGGCTTCAACATCGAGTCGTTGTCGGTGGCGCAGACCGAGCGGGCGGGGATCAGCCGCACGACGTTCGTCGTCTCCGGCTCCGACGACACGGTCGAGCAGGTCGAGAAGCAGCTGCAGAAGCTCATCGACGTCCTCACGGTGGTCGACCACAGCCGTAGCCGCTCCGTCGACCGCGAGCTCATGCTCCTCAAGGTGAGGGTCAAGAACCCCGACGAGCGCGTGGAGATCCGCCAGATCGCGCAGGACTTCCGCGCTCACATCGTCGACGTGGCCCGCACGGCCCTCGTGTTCGAGGTGACGGGCGACGCCGCCAAGATGGACGCCTTCATCGAGCAGATGCGCCCGTTCGGCATCGTGGAACTCATCCGCACCGGCCGGGTGGCGCTCGAGCGCACCCCGGCTGCCGCGGTCGCCTGAGAGGCGCCCCCCGCTCGCCCGCCGCTCGCGCGCCCAGGCGCGCCCAGGTGCGCCGGAAGCGGCCACCATCCACCCTAGCGACCTACCCCGCGCCGCCGCGTCCGCGGCGGCGACCCAAGGAGACGAACAGAGAATGGCCAACATCTACTACGACGCCGACGCCAACCTCCAGCACCTCGCGGGCAAGACCATCGCCGTCATCGGCTACGGCTCGCAGGGCCACGCGCACGCCCTCAACGCCAAGGAGTCGGGTTGCGACGTGGTCGTGGGCCTCAGGCGCGGCTCGCCCTCGTGGTCCGAGGCCGAGGCGGCCGGGCTCAAGGTGATGGAAGTCGACGAGGCCGCCAAGGCCGGCGACCTCGTGATGCTGCTGCTACCCGACGAGGTGCAGAAGGCCGTCTACGAGAAGCAGATCCGCCCGCACCTCGAACCGGGCAACGCGCTCCTGTTCGCCCACGGCTTCAACGTCCACTTCGGCCAGGTGGTGGCGCCCGACGGCGTGGACGTCTTCATGATCGCGCCGAAGGGCCCGGGTCACCTCGTGCGCCGCGTCTACACCGAGGGCGGGGGCGTGCCCTGCCTGCTGGCCATCCACGCCGACCCCACCGGCACCGCCAAGAACCTCGGCCTCGCCTACGCCAAGGCCATCGGCGGCACGCGCGCCGGCGTGCTCGAGACCTCGTTCCGCGAGGAGACGGAGACCGACCTGTTCGGCGAGCAGGCCGTCCTGTGCGGCGGCGTGTCGCACCTCATGCAGGCCGGGTTCGAGACGCTGGTCGAGGCCGGTTACGACCCGGAGATCGCCTACTTCGAGTGCGTCCACGAGATGAAGCTCATCGTCGACCTCATCTACGAGGGCGGCATGGAGCGCATGCGTTACTCGGTCAGCAACACGGCGGAGTTCGGCGACTACCGGACCGGGCCCCGCATCGTGACCGACGCCACCAAGGCCGAGATGAAGCGCGTGCTGGCCGAGATCAGGAACGGCAGCTTCGCCGCCGACTTCCTGAGCGAGAACGTGACGGGCCAGCCGCGCCTCAAGGCCGGCCGCAAGAACACCGAGATGCACCTGTTGGCGCGCACCGGGGCGCGCCTCCGCAAGATGATGCCGTTCATCGGCGGCAAGCGCTGAGGGGCGCCGGGTAGGGGCCAGGGAGGACAGGCAGATGGCGTACATCAAGTTCTTCGACACCACGCTCCGCGACGGCGAGCAGAGCCCGGGCGTGGCGCTCAACACGCAGCAGAAGCTCGACATCGCCCAGGCGCTCGCGAGACTCGGGGTCGACATCATCGAGGCGGGCTTCCCGATCACCTCGAGCGGCGACTTCGACTGCGTCCAGCGCATCGCGAAGGAGGTGCGCGGTCCGGTCATCGCGGCGCTCGCCCGCACCCACAAGCTCGACATCGAGCGGGCCGCGGAGGCCATCGCGCCCGCCGAGCGGGGCCGCATCCACCTCTTCACGAGTGCCAGCGACGTGCACCTCGAGTACATGCTCCGCAAGACGCGCGACGAGGTGCTCGCCATCTCCGACGAGACCGTCAGGTACGCCAAGCAGTTCACGGACGACGTCGAGTTCTCGGCGCAGGACTGCATGCGCGCCGACCCCGCCTTCGTCTACGAACTCGTGCGCGTGGCCATCGCGGCCGGCGCCACCACGGTGAACATCCCGGACACCACCGGCTACGGCACGCCCCTCGACTACGGCGCCCTCATCAGGAGCATCTTCGAGAACGTGCCGGAGGCGCGCGGCGTGGCCATCTCGACCCACTGCCACGACGACCTCGGCATGGCGACGGCCAACACGCTGGCGGCGGTGGAGAACGGCGCCACGCAGGTCGAGGTCACCATGAACGGCATCGGCGAGCGCGCCGGCAACACGGCGCTCGAGGAAGTCGCCATGGCGCTCTACACCCGCCGCGACCATTACGGGCACGACATCGGCATCAACACCCGCGAGCTCTACCGCGTGTCGCGGCTCGTGTCGCGCTACACGGGCATGATGGTGCAGCCGAACAAGGCGATCGTGGGGGAGAACGCCTTCGCGCACGAGTCCGGGATCCACCAGGACGGCGTCATCAAGAACCTGAGCACGTACGAGATCATGAACGCCGAGCTGGTCGGACGCGAAGCGGGCGTGCTCGTGATGGGCAAGCATTCGGGGCGCAACGCCTTCCGGCAGCGACTCGGCGAGCTCGGCTACCAGGACCTGTCGCAGGAGCAGCTCAACGAGCTGTTCAAGCAGTTCAAGGAGCTCGCCGACGTCAAGCAGTCCGTCACGACCGAGGACCTGCGCGCCCTCGTCGAGAACGAGATCGTCAAGGTGGCCGAGACCTACAGGCTCGAGCACGTGCAGTTCCAGTCGGGGATGGGCGGCATGACGCCGCAGGCGCTCGTGCGCTTGCGCTCGCCCGACGAGCTGCTCGAGGCCACGGCCACCGGCTCGGGTCCCGTCGACGCCGCCTTCAAGGCGCTCGCCAGCCTCACCCCCATACCGCTGGTGCTCGAGAGCTACGACCTCAAGGCCATCGGCAGCGGCACGGACGCGTTGGGCGAGGTGACGATCCGCGTGACGGCGGGTGGGCAGACGCTCTTCGGCCGCGCCATCTCGACCGACGTCGTGCACTCGTCGGTGCTCGCCTACGTCGACGTCATGAACAAGCTCGCGGCCGGGGTGGGCAGGGCGAAGGCGGAGGGCGCCACCCTCACCATGACGCTACCGTGAGCGGCCTAGCGCCGGCGCGCGGCGGCGGGGTCGTCGAGATCTACGACACGACGCTGCGCGACGGCACGCAGGGCCAGGACGTGCAGTTCACGAGCGACGACAAGGTCGCCATCGCCAAGCGCCTCGACGCCTTCGGCGTCGACTACATCGAGGGGGGCTGGCCAGGCTCCAACCCGAAGGACGCGCGCTTCTTCGAGGCGATGCGGGGGGTGGAGCTCGCTCACGCCAAGCTCACCGCCTTCGGGAGCACGCGCCACAAGGACGCCCTGCCCGAGGACGACGCCAACCTGCGGGCCCTGCTCGACGCCGGCACGGAGGTTGTGGCCATCTTCGGGAAGTCGTGGACGCTGCACGTGGAGCACGCGCTGGGCGCCACGCTGGACGCGAACCTGGAGATGATCCGCACGTCGGTCGAGTACCTGCGGGCGCAGGGGCGGCGCGTGCTCTACCTGGCCGAGCACTTCTTCGACGGTCACGCGGCCGACGCCGACTACGCCCAGGCCACGCTCCGGGCGGCCCTGGCGGGCGGCGCCGAGCGCCTCGTGCTGTGCGACACGAACGGCGGGTCGTTGCCGGGCACCGTCTCCGACCTGACCAGGGCCGTGGTGGCGATGAGCCCGGTGCCCGTCGGCATCCACGCCCACAACGACGGGGAGCTGGCGGTGGCGAACAGCCTGGCTGCCGTGCAGGCGGGCGCCTCGCACGTGCAGGGCACGATCAACGGCTATGGCGAGCGCTGCGGCAACGCCAACCTGGTCAGCATCGTCGCCAACCTGAGCCTGAAGCTCGGGCGCCCCCAGCCGCAGCGGCTCGCCGACCTGAAGGCGTTGTCGCGCTACGTCGACGAGCGCGCCAACCTGTCACCCAACGTCCGCGCCGCCTACGTCGGCGACGGCGCCTTCGCTCACAAGGGCGGGGTGCACGTGTCGGCCGTCAACAAGCTGCCGCAGACGTACGAGCACGTGCCGCCCGAGTCGGTGGGGAACCGCCGGCGCGTCCTCGTGTCGGACCTCTCCGGGCGCGCCAACGTGGTCGCCAAGCTGGCGGAGTGGGCCGACGGGGCCGCCCCCCACGCCGGGGCGGCGCATGCCGCCGGCGCCGATGCTCGCGAGGTGGTCGCGCACATCAAGGAGCTGGAGGCGCGCGGCTACGCCTACGAGGGCGCCGAGGCCAGCTTCCAGTTGCTGACCCGCAAGGTGCAGGGCGGCTTCGAGCCGTACTTCCACATGGACGGCTTCACGGTCATGATCGACAAGACGGTCGGCGCGCCGCGCTGCGAGGCCACGGTGCGGCTGCGGGTGGGGGAGCATGCGGAGCATAGCGCCGCCTCCGGCGACGGGCCCGTCAACGCCCTCGACCGCTGCCTGTTGAAGGCGCTCGGGTCCTTCTACCCGTCGCTCCTGACGCTCACGTTGCGCGACTACAAGGTGAGGGTGCTGTCCGGCCCGGAGACGGGCACCTCGAGCGTCGTGCGGGTGCAGGTCGAGATGGGCGACGGCAACACCACCTGGAGCACGGTCGGGGCGAGCACCAACATCATCGAGGCGTCGTACGAGGCGCTCATCGACGCCTACGAGTACAAGCTCGTCACCGACGGCGTGGTGCCGCCGGCGGCCGGCAAGGAGCTGCCCGCCAGCGCCTGAGGCCGCGCGTCAGCCGTAGGCCGCGACCGTGCCGTCGAGGGCCGCGACGATGACGCGGTCGCCCAGCGGCAGGGCCGACGCCTGGATGGCGGCGTTGGCCACCTTGTCGAGGAGCAGCACGCGGCCGCTGCGAGCGTCGAGCACGATGAGGTCGCCGCCCTCCGTCACCACGTAGAGCGCGCCCGCCGCCACGGCGGGCGCCGCCGTGACGGGCGCCGGCAGCGGCCTCGTCCAGACGTCGTCGCCGCTGCGCAGCGCGAGGCAGTGGAGGCGTTGCCCCCACGACACGACGTAGACGTACTGCTGCCACACGACGGGCGTGCTCCACTGCTCGCCCTCGAGGTCGTAGCTCCACAACACCTCGCGCTTGGCGAGGTCGAAGGCGTGCACCTCGCCGTCGCGCACGGGTATGAGGAGCACGCCGCCCGCCGCCGCCGGCGGGGTGGTGACGGCGCCCACCTCCACCTTGAAGGCGGGGCCGCCGGTCTGGGCCCGCACGGCGTGGAGCCAGCCGTCGCGGGTCGGCACCAGCGCGAGGCCCGCGTGCAGCGTCGGCGCGGTTGCGGGCGGCCCGCCCAGGTCGGCGCGCCACCGCTCCTCGCCCGTCCGCGACCAGTGCGCGAGGCCGCCGTCGAGGCTCACCACCAGCTCGTCGCCGTACGCCGCCGCCCCCACGACCTCGTCGTCGAGGCGCTGCCAGGCGAGCTCGCCGCGGGGCCAATGGAGGGCGCTCATGGCGCCGTCGCGGCTCGTCATGAAGAGGGTGTCGGCCACCACCAAGGGCGGTTGGCTCGCCTCGTCGTGGAGCTCGAAGGTGGCGTGCAGGCCGCCGTCGGCGGGGCGCACGACGGCGAGCGCGTCGGAGCGTTGCCCGACCAGCAGGAAGCCGCCCGCCGAGGAGAGCCCGGAGGGGAACTGCGGTCCCTCGTCGAGTTCCAGGCTCCAACGGCGGGCCAGCGTGGCGGGGTTGGCCGGGCCGTTCGGGTAGGCGCCGGTGCGGCCCGGCCCGGCGTGGGCCTGCTGCGGGGCGCGGCCCAGCACGGCGGCGCGGATGGCGCGCAGGGCGTCGGCCACCGCCCAGCCCGAGCTGGGTCGCTTGGCGGGGTCCTTCTCGAGTAGCGCCAGGATCAGCCGCGCCAGCGGCGTGGGCACCTGCGGGTTGACGTCTTGCGGGTGCGCGGGCGTGCCGTAGACGTGCTGGTAGAGGACGGCCTGGTCGTTGTCGGCGTCGAAGGCGGCCACGCCCGTGGCCGTCCGGTAGAGCACCGCTCCGAAGGCGTAGAGATCCGTGGCGGCGCCGGTGGGCTCGCCCGTCGCCTGCTCGGGGGCCATGTACTGCGGCGTGCCGAGGGTGAAGCCGGTGCGGGTGAGGGCGCGCGAGCTCTCGGTGAGCTGCACCAGCCCGAAGTCCATCACCTTGGGGGTGCCCTGCGGCGTCACCAGGATGTTGCGCGGCGTCAGGTCGCGGTGGACCATGCCGAGGCGGTGGACGTAGCCGAGGGCCTCGGCGACGGTCGTGGCCGCCCCCAACAGGCGGTCCGCGCCTTCAGGGTCGCCCTCGTATGGCCCGATGTCGGTGATCGGTCCGCCCTCGATGAGTTCCATGGCGAAGTAGACGTACTGGCCGAGGCCGAGGTCGTAGATGGTGACGATGCCCGGGTGGTTGAGGCGCGCCAGGGCGCGGATCTCGCGCCGGAAACGTTCGCTGTCGGCCTCGGTCAGGTGTGGCCTGAGCGCCTTGAGGGCGACGGTGCGCTCGAGGTGCGTGTCGCGCGCGCGGAACACGTGCGCCATGCCGCCGACACCGAGGGGCCCGAGGATCTCGTACCGGTCGTCGACCTTGTCGCCGGTCTCGAACATCGCGCGCTCGCCCCGCCCTCAGGCTTCGTCGAGAGCCTTCAGGATGTCGGGGTCGAGGGCGCCCTGTTCGACGGCGCGGTTGAGCATCTCGATGCCGAGCCTGACGACCTCCGACTTCGACACGAGCCGTTCGGGGTTCGAGAGCTGGTACGCCGTCTTCGTCAGCAGTGAGTCCTGCTCCTCCGTGATGACGACCTGAAGACGCTTGCTCTTCTCGCGCTTGGCCAAGGCCCTTCCTCCGGGGTGGCGCGCCGGCCGGGCGGTTCGTCCGCCGCCGGAAGTGCGATGCGCCACTTGCTCGCTGCGCAGATCATAGCAGGATGAGCATGTCCTTGACGCGTATGATGTGACGCATTAGACTCGTTCTGAGCCACGTGTGTAACTTGCACATCGTACTCGGGTCTTCCGCGCGCCGCCGCGCCTTTGGAGTTGGGGATGGAGAACCACGACCTTCTGCTCGTACGGGGCGGCACGCCCCTCACCGGCGAGCTCACCGCCTACCGCGCCAAGAACTCCGCGCTCTACCTGATGCTGGCGGCCCTGCTCACCGACGAGCCGGTGGTCCTCCACGACGTCCCCAGGCTGTCCGACGTGCTCGTGAGCGAGGAGATCCTCCGCCACGTCGGACTCGCCACGCGCTGGGAGGGGCACGACCTGCACCTCCACGCGGCCAACCTCCGCACTCACCACGCGCCATACTCCCTGGTCAGCAAGATGCGCGCCTCCTTCGTGATCATGGGGGCGCTCCTGGCCCGCACCGGCGAGGCGCGCGTGAGCATGCCGGGCGGCTGCGCCTTCGGGCCGAGGCCCGTCGACCGCCACCTCGAGGCGTTCCAGGCGCTGGGCGCGTCGATCGTCGAGGAGGACGGCGACTTCTACGCCAAGCGCACGGGCAAGCTGCAGGGCGTCGTCAGGTTCGAGGCGCCGACCGTCGGCGGCACCCAGAACGTCCTGCTCGCCTCGGCGCTCGGCGCCGGCGAGGTCGTGATCGAGAACGCCGCGCGCGAACCCGAGGTGCCGGACCTCGCCAACATGCTCAACGCCATGGGCGCGGACGTGCGGGGCGCCGGGACCTCGGTGATCACCGTCGTGGGCGCGCCCCGCCTGCGCGGCGTCCACCACCGCCCCATCGCAGACCGCATCGAGGCCGGCACCTACCTGCTGGCCGCGGCCGCTACCCGCGGCGCCATCACCCTCTCCGACCTGGAGCCCGCACACCTGACGGCCGTGCTCGACACCCTCGAGCGCACCGGCGTCGAGGTCCGGCGCGGCGCAGACAGCGTGAGCATCGACGCCACCGGTCCGCTGCGTCCGGTGGACGTCGAGGCGCGCGAGTACCCCGGCGTGCCGACCGACCTGCAGGCGCCGTTCTCGGCCTACCTCGCCACCCTGCCCGGCCTCAGCCGCGTCCGCGACCACGTGTACCCCGACCGCTTCACCCACGTCGAGGAGCTGGCGCGCGCCGGCGCGCGCCTCAGCCTGGAAGACGGCACGCTCGAGATCCGCGGCGGTCCGCTGCGCGGCGCCGCCATGTACGCGGCCGACATCCGCGCCGGCGGCGCCCTCGTGGTGGCTGCCCTGGCCGCCGAGGGCCTGAGCGAGGTGGGCGGGATGCGCTTCGTCGACCGCGGCTACGAGCGGCTGGCGGAGCGCCTGCGCGCGCTCGGCGCCCGCGTGGAGCGCGCCGTCACCCCGCCGCTTGCGGCGACGGGCACCTACGGCGCGTGAGCACCGAAGCGGCCTCCGGCACTCACGGCTGAGGTCCCGCACGCCTAGGTCGGCTCGGGACCGCCGAGTTCCCCGCTGACGTCCCCG
>JACFNR010000031.1 GCA_019454765.1 Trueperaceae bacterium
TGTCGTTCCACGATCTGCGGCACACGTTCGCTAGCATGATGATCGCCGCCGGTATGGACGCGCCGACGTTAGCGCGTGTACTAGGGCATTCCGACGCAGCGTTCACCATGCGGACGTACGTGCATTTCTTCGAACGCGCGAAGCGGAAGCCGATGCCGCGGATAGCCGCCTTAGTGCCGAGCTTCACAGAGATAGGGGGTCAAGATAGGGGGTCAAGCCCGGAACCTGACGCAAGCAAAGAAGAAGCCCGTTCAGAAACATCGTCCTGAACGGGGTTCTCGTTGGAGCCAATGGTCGGATTTGAACCGACGACCTGCCGATTACGAATCGGCTGCTCTACCGCTGAGCTACATTGGCGCGCGGCTGCGCGGCGTGCGCGGGCCGTAGACCGAGCGCCGCCCGCCCATTGCCGGGATGGCGGCGCCCGCGCGTGGTGGCCAGGGGCAGAATCGAACTGCCGACACTGCGATTTTCAGTCGCATGCTCTACCGACTGAGCTACCTGGCCAGGGCCTCGGCCGTGGGGGCGCGACTCGGTCGGTCGTGCCCCCGTCATAGGCTCGAGGGTCTTGGCGGAGCCGACGGGATTTGAACCCGCGACCTTCTGCGTGACAGGCAGATATGCTAACCGCTACACTACGGCTCCGCGCACCGCTCAGGTCCGGTCTCGCGCCGTCTTTGCACCACAGGGTGCCGTTCTGGTCGGCGTTCCCGGCCCTAGAGCGAAGCGTAGGATACCCGGCCGGCGCGCGGCGTGTCAACGCGAGACCGCCGGCCTCAGACCCCCTCGAGGTGCGCGTGGTCGTTGACGCGCGCCACCACCGCCCGGCCCGCCACGAAGCGCAGTTCAGTGATGGACGTGTTGGCGATCATGACGCGCGGGGCCGTCGGCCAGCCGGCCGGGTCGGTCTGACCGAACGCCAGGCGCAGGACGGCCTGGATGAAGCCGCCATGCGTGATGCAGGCCACGACCCCGTCGCCGCGCAGTCCGGCCAACCAGGCGCGGGCGCGCTCCAGCAGGTCGGGGTACGGCTCCGCTCCCGCGGGCCCCCCGCCCGCTCGCGCCGCGGTCAGCCCCCGCAGGCCCTCCAACTCGGCCGGGGTGAGCTCGCTGACGCGTCTACCCTCGAGGCTGCCTGCGGACTGCTCCCTCAGCCTCGGCTCCAGTTCGGGCTCGCGGCCCGGGAACGCCAGCCTGGCGGTCTCCACCGCCCGGCCGAGGTCCGACGAGAGCACGCGGTCGAACCTGGTCGTGGCGAGGCGCGCGCCGAGTCCGCGGGCCTGGCGCCGCCCCGACTCGCTCAGGGGGCTCTCGCTCTGGCCCTGGATCCGCCCCTCCAGGTTCCAGGTGGTCTCGCCGTGCCTGATGAGCCATAGCGTGCAGTCCGTCGCGGTGAGGTTCACGTGGTGCAGCCTATCGCGCCGCGGGGGGCGGGTCGGCCGGCCTCCCTTCCGTGATAGACTCTGTCCACGAGCGCAGTTCGCGGGGTGCATGGCACCGTCTCCTCGTCGCCCGGGCGGTCCGGGCGGGGCCAGGGGTCACCGTGAGCCGCGACTCGCAACCACCACCGGAGGATAGATGAGAAGAGTAGTACTGTTGGCCGCGCTCCTGCTTGTTCCCTGCCTTGCGGGCGCCCAGACCCTGATCTACGGCGCGTCGGGCTACCCGACGTCGCTGGACGCCGTCGACACCACCGACGGCAACTCGCTGGTGGTCAGCTCGCAGATCGGCGAGCGACTCATCGACTTCGCGCCCGGCTCGACCGACCTGGTGCCGGCCCTCGCGACCGCCTGGAGCTCTAACGCCGACGCCACGGAGTGGACGTTCGAGCTGCGCCAGGGCGTGAAGTTCCACGACGGCACGCCCTTCGACGCCGAGGCCGTCAAGTTCAACATCGACCGCCTGAACGTGGCCGACAACCCTTACGGGAACCGGGCCGAGGGCAAGACCTTCGTCATGTGGGACGACACCTTCGGCGGCACCATCGCGGGCGGCGGCAACCTGATAGCCGACGTCGAGGTGGTCGACCAGTACACCGTGCGCATGACGCTCACCCGGCCGGCGCCGTTCCTGCCCGCCCTGTGGGCCGCCGTCTACTTCCAGTTCGGTAGCCCCACCGCCATCAAGGCGGCGGGCGTCAACTACGGCACGCCCAACGCGGGCGCCGTCGGCACCGGCCCCTTCAAGTTCGTCGAGTGGATCGAGGGCGAGCGGGTGGTGCTCGAGCGCAACGACGATTACTGGGGTGGCCCGGCCGGCGTGGAGGGCATCGTCTTCCGCGGCATCCAGGAGCCCACGGCGCGCCTCGCCGAGTTGCAGGCGGGCACCATCGACGTGGCCGTCCTCCTCACCTCCGACGACTACGCCACGGTGAAGGCCGACCCCAACCTGACCGTGCAGGTCGCCGACTCCGAGCTGAACATCGGTTACGTTGCCATCCACCTCGACCACGCTCCGCTCGACAACGTGCTCGTGCGCCGCGCCATCATGCACGCGGTCGACCGCGACGCCATCGTCGACGCCTTCTACGAGGGCCTGGGCGTCACGGCGTCCGACCTCCTCCCGCCCGTCATGTTCGGTCACGGCGAGCCGTGGCCGTACGAGTACAACCCGGAGAAGGCCAAGGAGCTCCTGGCCGAGGCGGGCTTCCCGAACGGCTTCGACGTCGAGTTCTGGTACATGCCGGTCAGCCGGCCGTACTTCCCCGCCCCGCAGCCTATCGCCGAGACGATCGCCACCTACCTCGCCGACGTCGGCATCAACGCGCAACTGAAGACGGAGGACTGGACGACCTACGGCGCCGATTACCGCGCCGGCAAGTTCGCCATGTACATGATCGGCTGGAACGCCGACTACGCGGATCCAGACAACTTCCTCATGACGTTCTTCGGCCCGTCCGCCGTCGGGCGCAGCGGTTGGGACAACCCCGAGCTGCACGCCCTCCTGCTGGAGGCGCGCCAGATCGGCGACCCGGCCAAGCGCGCTCAGCTGTACGCGCAGGCGAACGACATCATCGCCGACCAGGCCATGGCCATGCCGGTGGCGCACAACCGCTCGCTGAGCGCCACGCGCGCCAACATCCACGGCTGGGTGTCGAGCCCGCTCGGCTTCAGCTCGGTGCCGCTCCACCCCATCACCAAGGAGTGACGCCCGGCGCGTGACGCCGATAGGGGGAGCGCCCGAGACCGGGCGCTCCCCCTTCCCTTACCCCGTGTGTGACCCGGGCGCGCGCCTGGGGCTCAGGCGATGTTGCGCGAAGCCGCCCCGGCGCCGACGCCTCCGATGAGTTCGCCGATGGCGCGCCTTATGGCCTTGGGGCCGTAGCCGAGCTCCTCGTGCTGCTTGGCCGGGTCGCCGTGCGGCACGATCACGTCGTGGATGCCGAGGCGCACGACGGGCAGGGCGCTGCCGAGATCGGAGAGGGCCTCCAAGACGGCGCTGCCGAGCCCACCCACCACCGTGTGGTCCTCCACCGTCACGAGGGCCTTGGCCGTGGTCGCTAGCCGCGCCAACAGCTTGGAGTCGAGGGGCTTCACGAAGCGGGCGTTGACGACCCCGACGCGCGGGTCGCCGGCGGCGGCCTCCAGGGCGTAGCCGACGGTGGGGCCCAGCCCCAGCACGTGGACCTCGCTGCCCTCCTTGACGACCTCCCAGGTGCCCCACTCGACCTCCGGCCACTCGGCCACGGGGAGGTCCGGGGCGGGCCTAACGGCGCCGCGCGGCCACCTGATGACCTTGGGGCCGCCCAAGCGCAACGCCGCCTTGAGCATGCCGCGCATCTCGAGGGCGTCGCGCGGCATGGCGACGCTCACGTTGGGCACGCTTCTAAGGTAGGCGATGTCGTAGACGCCCTGGTGGGTGGCGCCGTCGCCGCCCACCAGGCCGGCCCGGTCGACGGCGAACAGCACGTCGAGGCCCTCGAGCGCCACGTCGTGGACGACCTGGTCGAAGCCGCGCTGCAGGAAGGTCGAGTAGATGGCCACGACGGGCTTCTCGCCTCGCAGCGCGAGGCCGGCGCCGACAGTGACGGCCACGTCCTCGGCTATCCCCACGTCGAGGAAGCGGTCCGGGTGGACCTTGCTGTACTCGACGAGGCCGCTCCCCTCCCGCATGGCCGGCGTGATGACCCACACGCGGTCGTCGGCGCTGGCCAGCGCCGTGACGGCGTCGCCGAAGGCGCGCGCCCAGGTGCCGCCGCCCGCCTTGGCCACCGGGTGGTCGGGGTCGAAGGCCGAGGCGCCGTGCCAGGTGATGGGGTCGCTCTCCGCCACCTTGTAGCCCTTGCCCTTGCGCGTGACGATGTGCAGCATGGTGGGCCCGTCGAGCTCCCTTATCTTGGCGAGGTAGTAGAGGAGCTGCGGGATGTCGTGACCGTCGATGGGGCCGACGTAGCGCAGGCCCATGGCGTGGAACGGGTTGTTGCTGGCCGGGTCGAAGAAGCGCCTGGCCGCCTTCTTCGCGCGGCTGCCAAGCTCCGCCAGCGGCTCGGAGAAGCGCACGAGGCGGGCCTTGGCGCGGTCCTCCGCCCGTTGGAACCAGGGTTGGACCTGGAGGGTGCGCATGTAGTGGTTGATGCCGCCCACGTTCTCGCTGATCGACATCTCGTTGTCGTTGAGCACGATGAGCATGCGCGGCTTGAGGTGCCCGATCTGGTTGAGGGCCGCCAGCGCCATGCCGCCCGTGAGGGCGCCGTCGCCGATCACGGCCGCCACCTCGTGGTCTGCGCGGCGCGCGTCGCGCGCCAACGCCATGCCGAGCGCCGCCGCCAGGCTGGTGGACGCGTGGCCGACGGTGAGGGCGTCGTGCTCCGACTCACTGGTGGAGGTGAAGCCCGCGAGCCCCCCTGGCTGCCGGATGGAGCCGATGCGGTCCTTGCGGCCCGTGAGGATCTTGTGCCCGTAGGTCTGGTGGCCGACGTCCCACACGATGCGGTCGCGACGGGTGTCGTAGAGGTAGTGGAGCGCCACCGTCAGCTCGACGGCCCCCAGGCTGGAGGCGAGGTGCCCCCCGGCCAGCGAGCAGACGCGGATGATCTCGCTGCGGAGCTCCTCGGCGAGTTCCGGCAGCTCCCCCGGCTTGAGGCGCTTGAGGTCGGCGGGTTGGTCGATGCCGGCCAGCAGTCCCCGGGGTCCCTCGCCGTTCACGGCGCCTTCGCCTCCGGCAGGGTCACGTTCGTGCCGACGAGCACCTGGCCGCTGCGCAGCCGCACCTCGCCCAGGTGGGGCGCGAACCAGGTGGTCTGCGTGAGCTCCTCCGCGACGTTGCCGCTATCGTCCATCGTGCGGCTCGTGAAGTCGATCACGTAGACGTCGATGACGCCCGCCGGCACGGTGACCTGGCGCTTGTCGACCACGATGTAGGTGTAGTCGACCTTCATGTCGAGTTGCTGCTTGCCGTCCTGCGCGCTGATGTGCACGTTGGTGGTGCCCGTCCATAGGGCGCCGACCCGCAGCTCGCCCTGCGCGGGGTACTCGTGGAGGGGCGGGTCGAAGTCGTAACTGGTGCCGAGGCGTTCCTGCCGCTTGAGCCACACGCCGTCGCTTCGCACCTGACGGTAGCTCGTCTCGTCGAGGCCGCGCCCGCGCGCGTGCCACGCCGTCCAGACCTCGCCGCCCACGACGGTGGGGCCTAGGACCTGCACGCGCGTGGTCGGGTCGGTCAGGCGCGCCCCGTCCGGGAGGTACTCCCAGGTCGCGCCCGTCTGGTTGGGGTAGAAGGTGACCGCTTCGGTGAGCTGCTCGACGCCCACGCGCTTGCCGTCGTCGCTGGCGGGCGCGCAGGCGGCGAGCGCCACGATGAGCATGAGGAGCGTGGCGCCGAGCCGGGGAGTGGTGCGCATGCGGCGAGTGTACCGCGCCTCACGCGCCGACGTCGGTCCGGTACTGCGCTCCCGGGAAGTGCACCTCGGCCACGACCCCGTAGGCGAGGCGCCGCGCCGCGGCGACGCTCTCCGCCACCGCCACGACGCTGAGGACGCGCCCACCGGTGGTGAGGTACTCGCCGGGGGCGCCGCCGGGCACCATGCCTCCCGCGAAGAGGCTCACTCCGGCGGGGAGGGTGGTGGGCGGCCGCACCGGCACGCCCCGCCGCGGCGCCTCGGGGTAGCCGGGCGCGGCCATGACCACGCAGACGCTGGCGCCGCCGTGCCAGGCGACGTCCGCGCCCGCCAGGCGCCCCTCGGCCACGGCCAGGAGGAGCTCCGGCGCGTTGCCGGCGAGGAGGGGGAGCACGGCCTGCGCCTCGGGGTCGCCGAAGCGCACGTTGTACTCGAGCACCTTGGGCCCCTCGGGCGTGAGCATGAGGCCCAGGTACAGGACGCCGCGGTAGAGCATCCCCTCCGCCGCGATGCCGGCGAGGGTGGGCGCCACGATGGTGCGTTCGATGACGTCGCGCAACCCCGGGTCGGCGAGGGCCACGGGCGCCACGGCGCCCATGCCGCCCGTCATGGCGCCCCGGTCGCCGTCCTCCAGCCGCTTGTGGTCGCGGGCGAGGGGCAGGGCGACGTGGACGCCGTCCGACACCAGGAGCATGACGGTGAGCTCGGGGCCGGTGAGGCGCTCCTCGATGACCACCTCGGCGCCGTCCCGCCCGCCCTCGAACACGGCGCGCACGGCCGCCTCGGCCTCCTCGCGGCTCAGGGCGACGGTCACGCCCTTGCCCGCCGCCAGCCCGGAGTCCTTGACGACGACGGGAACGGGCGCCCTGGCCAGGTGGTCGAGCGCCGCCGCCTCGTCGTCGAACGCGGCGAACGCCGCCGTTGGCACGCCGTGGCGCCGCATGAACGCCTTGGCGTAGGCCTTCGAGCCCTCGAGCCGCGCCGCCAGGCGCGACGGGCCGAACACCGCCACCCCGTGCGCCCGCAGCTCATCCGCCAGGCCGGCCACGAGGGGCGCCTCCGGCCCGATCACGACCAGTCGCGGCGCCTGCGCCAGCACGGCGCGCGCCAGTGCCGCCACGCTCCCGCCCGGCGCGAGCGTGGGCGCGTGCGTCACCTCGGCGCCGCCGGCGCGTAGCGCCCAGGCCAGCGCCTGCTCGCGACCGCCCTCGCCGACCACGACGACCTTCGTCACGCCCGCCCTCCGTCCCACTCGCCGCGCAGCACGAGCCGCACGGCCTCCGGGTAGGCGACGTGCTCGGCCGCCAGCACCCGCGCCGCCAGGCTCGCGGCGTCGTCGCCCTCGACCACCTTCACGCGGCGCTGCAGGACGACGGGGCCGGTGTCGACCCCCTCGTCCACCATGTGGACCGTGCAGCCCGTCTCCGCCACGCCCGCCCGCAGCGCCTGGCCGTGCGCGTCGAGGCCGGGGAAGGCCGGCAGGAGGCTCGGGTGGACGTTGAGTAGCCGCCCGGTCCAGGCGGCGGTGAAGGCCGGCGACAGCAGGCGCATGAACCCGGCGAGGCACACGAGGTCGACCTCGGCCTCGCGCAGGAGCTCGCCGAGCGCGGCCTCGAAGGTGGCCCGGTCGGGCCACGCCACGTGATGCGCGGCCACGCCGGCGGCGCGGGCGCGCTCGAGCGCCTGGGCGCCGGCCTTGTTGCTCACCACGAGCACCACGCTCGCCAGCTCGTGTCCGGGCGGGAAGGCGGTCAGCAGCGCCTGGAGGTTGGAGCCGCGCCCCGACGCGAGGACCGCCAGGCGGGCGGGGCGACCGAGCGGGAAGCGCCCGGCGGTTGGCGCGGCGGTCGTCACCTCGGCGTCAACCGCTCCGGGTGGAGCTTGGCGAAGTAGCGCGTGACCCCGCCGACCGTCATGGCCGCGTCGGAGGTGACCTTGTAGCGCAGGCGGATGCCGGGCAGCACGCCAGCCTCCGCCAGCTCGGCGTCCTCCAGGCGCCTGACGCCCGCCACGAGGGCGGCCTCGTCCTCGCCCGCGTTCATGCCGGCCAGCACGTGCTCGCTCCACAGGCGGTTGCGGACCGGCACGAGCCGGAGGTGGCGCGCGGCCGCCTCCCGCCCCGTGACGGGCCCGAAGTGCGTGAGGACGAGCCGCTCGGGAGTCAGCGCCAGCATGCGCTCAACGCTCGCCTCCCACGCCTCCAGGTCGAGGTCCGGGGGCGGCAGGGCGGGCCGCAACAACTCGGCGCCGCCAAGCCGCACGCCGGCGCTGTCGCCGGTGAACAGGGTGCCGTCGTCGAGGAGGTAGCTGACGTGGTGGGAGGCGTGGCCGGGGGTGGCCACGACCCGCACGCGCAGGCCGCCGACGTCGAGGACCTCGCCGCCGCTCACCGCCCTGACGCGCTCGGCCGGCACGGGCAGCATGTGACCCCACAGCGTGGTGAGGGCGTCGCCGTAGACGCGGAGGGCGCTGGCCATCAGGCGCGCCGGGTCGATCACGTGCCTGGCACCCACCTCGTGGACGACGACCTCCGCCCCCGTCCCGGCCACGAGCGCGCCGGTGGCCCCGGCGTGATCCAGGTGGATGTGGGTCAGCAGCACGTAGCGCAGCTCGGCCGGGTCGAGACCGGCCTCGCGCAGGCCCGCCAGCACGGGGGCCCGCGTGCTGCCCGGTCCGCTCTCGACGAGGGCGAAGCCGCCCGTCGGGAGCGGCAGCGCGAACACGCCGATGGTGCCCGGGTTGCCGAGGTGACCCGTGTCGAGTTGCAGCACCCCGCCGCCGAGGTCGCGCACGCGGGGGTAATCTGGCGGCACGGTGTCTGGCGGGACCTCGCCCCGCCTTAGCGCCGCGCTATCCAGGTCCTGCAGCACGCTCACGCGCCGCGTTCGGCCGGCTCGCCCGGGCCGGCGGCCGCGGCCGCCACCTGGTTGGTCAGCGTGCCGATCCCCTCGACGGTCACCTCGACCGTGTCGCCCGGGTGGAGCCGGCCGACCCCCTCCGGGGTGCCGGTGAGGACCACGTCGCCCGGGCCCAGCGTCATGAAGGTGCTGATGTAGGCCAGCACCCGCGCCACGGGGAAGATCATGTCGGCGGTGGTGCCCGCCTGCTTGACGACGCCGTTCACCTTCGTCGTCAGCCGCAGGTTGGCGGGGTCCAGGTCGGTCTCGAGCCACGGCCCGACCGGGCAGAAGCCGTCGGCCGACTTGCCCCGGACCCACTGCAGGTCGGAGCGTTGCTTGTCGCGGGCCGTCACGTCGAGAGCGCAGGTGTAGCCAAGCACGTACTCGAGGGCGTCGGCCTCGCTCACGTCCCGCATCTCGCGCGATATCACGACCGCCAGCTCGCCCTCGTACTGCAGGTCGCTCGTCCAGCTCGGGTAGGGCACGTCGTCGCCGGCGCCGCTCAGGGCGTTGAGGCCCTTGAGGAACAGGCCAGGTTCCTGCGGCAGGCCGCTGCGGTCGTTGCCCATCTCGCGGATGTGTTCGGCGTAGTTGCGGCCCACGCAGACGATGACGTTCGGGTCGCAGGGGGGCAGAAGCGAGACGTCCGAGAGGGGGACCCTGTGGCCGCTGGGGCCGCCGAGCATGCCGGTCAGCTGGTGGATCATGCCGCCCTCGAGCTCGCCCCAGTGGACGCCGTCGAAGCTCCGGTACCTAACGCGCTGCATCGTGGTCACGCCTCCTTGGCGGTCAGCCTATCCGTCAGCCTATCCGCTATGTCGTCCCATTCGGCCATGAGCCGCCCCAGCTCGGCGTCGAGGTCGGCGTGGCGCGCGCCGAGGGCCGCCAGCATCTCGCCCTGGCCGGGCGGGGGCCCGGGCTCCTCGGCCAGGCTCACGCCGAGCTCCAGCAGCTGCCCGGGCGCGAGGTCGGCGGGGCGCCCCAGCAGGTCCGCGACCGCGGCCAGCCTCTCCTCCACCGCCGCCACCTCCCCCTCCAGCTCGGCCAGGCGCCGCTCGAGCCGCCACCGCGACGGGGCGCCGCCTCCCGCCGGCTCGGCGCGGCGCGGGGGCTCGGCGAGGCGCTCCTCGTCGGCGGCGACCCGCGCGGCGGCGGCGCGGCCGCGCATGCGCAGGTAGTAGTCCCAGTCGCCGCGGTGGTCGGTGAAGCGACCGTCAGCCACCTCCCAGACGCGCGTGGCGAGCTTGGCGAGGAAGCGCCTGTCGTGCGACACGAGCAGCAGCGTGCCCTCGTACGCCGCGAGGGCGGCCTCGAGCGCCTCGATCATCTCGACGTCCAGGTGGTTGGTGGGTTCGTCGAGGACGAGCAGGTTGCAGCGCGCGAGCGTGAGTTCCAGGAGCGCCAGCCGCGCCCGCTCCCCGCCAGACAGGTCGGAGACGCGCTTGAACTGCGCCTCGTACGGGAACAGGAAGCGCCCGAGGGCGTTATGCGCCTCGGCGTCGCCCATGCGGCGCAGCAGCTCCTCGAACAGGGTGGCGTCGCCGTCGACGCTCCTCAGCTCCTGGTCGTAGTACCCGAGCCGCACGCGCGCGCCGGTCCTCACGGCACCGAGCGGGTGGTCCGAGGTCAGCTCGCCGAGGAGGAGACGGAGCAGGGTAGTCTTGCCCGCCCCGTTGGGCCCCACCAGCGCGACGCGCTCCCCCTGGCGCAGCTCGAGCGTGAGGTCATCGAAGAGGCGCCTCCCCCCGAAGCCCTTGCTCAGGTGTTCGGCGGTGAGGACGATGGCGCCGCTCGGGTCGGAGTCGAAGGTGAAGCGCGTGGTGCGTTCCGGGGAGGCGAGCTCGTCCACCATGGCGTCCTCGTAGCGGTCCGCGCGTCGCTCCATGGCCTTGGCGCGGCGGTGCAGCTTGGCGCTCTGCCCGGCCCAGCGCTTCATCTGCGCGGCGGCGGCGTCGAGCCGCTGGAGCTCGCGCTCCTGGTTGGCGCGCGTGAGGGCCTGGATCCGTTCCGCCTCGGCGCGCGCCGCCCGGTAGGCGCTCGGGTTGCCCGGGCCGAGGCGGAGCTCGCCCCTGCTCACCTCGGCGGTGCGCGAGCAGGCGCCGTCGAGGAAGGCGCGGTCGTGCGAGACGACGAGGGCCGCGCCGGGGTAGCGCGACAGGTGGCCCTCCAGCCAGGTGCGCATCTCGATGTCCAGGTGGTTGGTGGGCTCGTCGAGGAGGAGCACGTCGGGTTGCGCCATGAGGAGGCGGGCGAGGCCGAGGCGCGTGCGTTCGCCGCCCGACAGGCGCGCGACGCTCTCGTCGTGGCGGCCGGCGAAGCCGAGGGCGGTGAGGACGGCGTCGCGGCGCGCGCGCCGAGCGTAGCCGCCGCGTCGTTCGAAGGTGGCGTGCACGGTCTCCCAGCGGTGGTAGACGTCCGGGTCGTCGAGCCCGGCGGCCTCGAGGGCGCGTAGTCGCTCCTCGAGCTCGTCAAGCTCGGCGAAGGCGCGCTCCGAGACGCTAACGACCGTCTCGGCCGCGTCGAAGCGCGGGTCCTGGTCGAGGAGCGCGAGGCGCACGTCGGCGCCGTGGAAGACGGTGCCGCGGTCGGGCTCCTCGCTGCGCATGAGGAGGCGCAGGAGCGTCGACTTGCCCGAGCCGTTGCGGCCGACGAGCGCCACGCGCTCGCCGTCACGCAGTTCGAGGGTGGCGGCGGCGAGCACGACCTGCTCGCCGTAGGCCTTCTCGACGGATTGGAGCGCGGCCAGGAGCATGCGGTAGGTAGTCTACCGCCCTTCCCGGCCGCGCTCGTACCGCGGCGCCGCGGCGCAGTTCAGCCGTAGCGGATGTTGGCTTCGCTCTCCATGTCGAAGGCGTGCAGGGCGCTGAGGCGCGCCAGGAACTCGATCTTGTCGCCGGGCCGCACGTGGGCGTGCGGGTCGACGCGCGCCACGATGCTCTGATCGCCGCCCACGGAGGCGATCACGTGCGTCTCGGCGCCGAGGGGCTCGACCACGTCGACGACGGCCTGGATGACGTTGTCGCCTTCCGGGATGTCGGAGTAGCCCTTGAGGTCGATGGCCTCGGGGCGGATGCCCACGTACACCTTCTTGCCGTTGTGGGACGCGAGCTTGGCGGCCAGCTCGGCGTCGGGCTTGAGGTCGAACTGGGGGCTCTTGAGGCGCCCGTCCTGGACGGTGCCGACCATGAAGTTCATGGCGGGCGAACCGATGAAGCCCGCGACGAACTTGTTGACGGGCTTGTCGTAGAGGTTGATGGGGCTGTCGACCTGCTGGATGAAGCCGTCCTTCATGACGACGATGCGCGTGCCCATCGTCATGGCCTCCACCTGGTCGTGGGTGACGTAGACGGTGGTGACGCCCAGGCGCTGGTGCAGCTTGGTGATGCTGGCGCGCATCTCGACGCGCAGCTTGGCGTCGAGGTTGGAGAGCGGCTCGTCCATCAGGAAGACCTTGGGTTCGCGCACGATGGCGCGGCCGAGGGCCACGCGCTGGCGCTGGCCGCCCGACAGCTCGCGGGGGCGGCGCTCGAGCAGGTGCTCGATCTGGAGGATGCCGGCGGCCTCGCGGACGCGCTTGTCGATCTCTGGCTTGGGCGTGTGGCGGAGGCGCAACCCGAACGACATGTTCTGGTACACGTTCATGTGCGGGTAGAGCGCGTAGTTCTGGAACACCATCGCGATGTCGCGGTCCTTGGGCGGCACGTCGTTGACGATGCGGTCGCCGATGCGGCAGGTGCCCTCGGTGATCTCCTCGAGCCCGGCGATCATGCGCAGCGTGGTGGTCTTGCCGCAGCCGGAGGGTCCGACGAACACCATGAACTCCTCGTCGGCGATATGCAGGTTGAAGTCGCTAACGGCGGTGACGTTGCCGAACCGCTTGTAGACGTGCTCGAGTACTACCTCTGCCACTGTTAAGGCCCTCCTAGCCCAAGGGTAAGGGTCGTCAGACTGGGGCGAGGATAGCACGGTGGTGCTTCCGTCACGTTGCCTGCGGCCGTCGCCGCCGCGGCGCGTGGCCCCGCCGAGTGGCCGTGACGAGGCTCGCCGCCCGGGGGCGGACCCCGCGGGCGGCGAGCGGCTTGGTGGAGGCGGCGGGAGTCGAACCCGCGTCCGGAACCTCCTACGGTGGGCGTCTACGCGTGTAGCCGTCGATCGGTTGTCGGCGCGCGGCTGGCTCGTCGGCCGGCGCTGCCGCGCGCTTAGGCGTCATAGTTCTCGCCGCTTCGGTCAACGCCCGAACCTCGCGGCCAGCCCACTTCAGGACGTTCGCACCGGCGAGCCATGGGCGGGGCTTCCGGGGAACGCTAACTGCGGTTAAGCAGCCAGAGCGTAGTTATTGTTGCCAGTTGATGGCGTGGCAGCTTGTTGACGCGGCCAGCTGCCTCCGCGACGCGCAACCTCACCTTCGGCAGACCCCGTCGAGACCGTGTCGCCCCCTCGGTGACGTCCTCGCCGTTCGCGGGCGCCCTAGCCCGCTGCGGCGCTTGCTCGTGGCCGACGCTACGCCCGCCGACCACGCCGCATTATACTGCCTCATGCCTCATGCAGTCCGTATGCGGGGGATCACCAAGACCTTCCCGCTGGTGGTCGCCAACCAGGACGTCGACCTCACCGTCGACTGGGGCGAGGTTCACGCCCTCATCGGTGAGAACGGCGCCGGCAAGAGCACCCTCATGAAGATCCTCTACGGCATCCAGCCGGCCGACAGCGGCACCACCGAGGTCGACGGCCACGAGGTCGCGATCCGCTCCGCACGCGACGCCATCGCGCGCGGCATCGGCATGGTGCACCAGCACTTCATGCTGGTGGAACCCCTGACGGTGACGGAGAACATCGTGTTGGGAGCGGAGCCGCGCCTTGGGCCGGCGCTGGACATGCGGGCCGCCACGCGCCGCACCGAGGCGCTCATCGAGGAGTTCGGTTTCGACATCGAGGCCGACACGCGCATCGAGGACCTGCCCGTCGGCCTGCAGCAGCAGGTCGAGATCCTCAAGGCCCTCTACCGCCAGGCGCGCATCCTCATCCTCGACGAGCCGACGGCGGTGCTCACCCCGCAGGAGACCCGCGGCCTGTTCCGCTTCCTGCGCGACTTCGCCGCCAAGGGCAACGCCACCATCTTCATCAGCCACAAGCTCGACGAGGTCATGGAGATCTGCGACCGCATGAGCGTGATGCGCGACGGCCGCATGGTGGGCACGGTCGCTCGCGCGCACACGGACCAGCGCCGCCTGGCCAACATGATGGTGGGCCGCGACGTGCTGCTGCGCGTGCAGAAGAAGCCGGCCGAGCCGGGCGCGGTGGCGCTGGAGGTCCGCAACCTGGTCCTCAAGCACCCGGTGAAGCCGCGCAACGTCCTCGACGAGGTGAGCTTCCAGGTGCGCCGCGGCGAGATCCTCGGCGTGGCGGGCGTGGAGGGGAACGGCCAGTCGGAGCTGGTCGAGGTCATCACGGGCCTGCGCCGCGCCGACTCGGGCGCGGTGTTGGTGGAGACGACAGCGGACGCCCACCTGACGGACATCACCGAGCACGACGTGAGGCAGCGTCACGAGGAGGGCCTGAGCCACGTGCCGGAGGACCGCAACGGCCGCGGCCTGGTGACGGAGTTCTCGGCCGCGCTCAACTCGGTACTGGGCGATCACTACCGCCCGCCCTACACGGGCCCGTTCGGGCTCCTGCAGGAGGACGCCATCGTCACGCACGCGCGCCGCCTCATCAAGGACTACGACGTGCGGCCGACCGACCCGGAGATCACCGTGAGCCACTACTCCGGCGGCAACGCCCAGAAGCTGATCGTGGCGCGCGAGCTCGAGCGCGGCCCGAGCGTCCTGGTGATGGCGCAGCCAACGCGCGGCGTCGACATCGGCGCCATCGAGTTCATCCACCGCCGCATCGTGGCGGCGCGCGATTCCGGCCTGCCGGTGCTGCTCGTCTCCGCCGACCTGAACGAGGTCATGAGCCTCTCGGACCGGATCATCGTGATGTACGAGGGGCGCGTGATGGGCGAGCTGACGGCCGACGCGGCCACGCCCGAGCGCCTGGGCCTGCTGATGGCCGGTTCCGTCGAGCAGCCCAGCGCGTGAGGCGGGGCGGTCCGGCCTAGCGCCCAGGCCGCCCCGCGGCGCGAGGTCAGTCGTCGGCCAGGAAGCGCCTGAGCTGGACCGCCACCTGCGGGTACTCGATGAGGAAGGCGTCGTGCCCGTGGGGCGAGGAGATGGTGGCGTAGCGGGCGTTGGGCAGCCGCTCCACCAGGGCCTTGGCCTCCGCCGCCGGGTAGAGGACGTCGGAGTCGATCCCCATCACGAGCGCCGGCATGGTCATGGCGCCGAGCACGGCGGTGGGGCTGCCGCGCCCCTCGGCGACGTCGTAGTCGTCCATGGCGCGGGTGAGGCTCAGGTAGGTGTTGGCGTCGAAGCGCTTCACGAGCTTCACGCCCTGGTACGCGAGGTAGGAGGCTATCTGGAACGACGCCTCCAGCGCGTCGTTGGCGCCGCGCACGTGCCCGTCGACGCGCTCGCGGCCGAACTTCTGCTCGAGCGAGTCGTACGACCGGTAGGTGAGCATGGCGATGGCGCGCGCCAGGCCGAGGCCCGTCTCGGGTTGCCGCTCCAGCGGGTAGCGGCCCCCCTGCCAGGCGGGGTCGGAGGTGATGGCGCGGCGCGCCACCTCGTTGAGGCCGATGGCCCAGGCCGAGTGCCGCGCCCCGATGGCGATGGGCACGATGCCCCTCACCATCTCCGGGTGGGTGGCGGCCCACTCGAGCACCTGCATGCCGCCCATGCTGCCGCCGATCACGGCCCTGAGGCTCTTGACGCCAAGCTCGGTGAGTAGGCGGTGCTGGACGGCGACCATGTCGCGCACCGTGTAGCTCGGGAAGTCGGGGCCGTAGGGGTGGCCGGTGGCGGGGTCGAGGCTGCTGGGGCCGGTGGTGCCGTAGCAGCCGCCGAGGACGTTGCTGCACACGACGAAGTAGCGGTTGGTGTCGATGGGCTTGCCGGGGCCGATGAGGGGGTCCCACCAGCCGGGGACCTCCTCGCGGTCGGCCACCCCGGCGGCGTGAGCGGAGCCCGTCAGCGCGTGCGCCACCAGGACGGCGTTGGTGCCGGCCGCGTTCAGCTCGCCGTACGTCTCGTAGGCGACGGCGACTCGCGCAAGGCGGCCGCCGCGCTGGAGCTCGAGCGGGCGTTGGGGGGTCGCCACGTCGAGGACGTGTTGGCTCACCTGCCCGACGCTCCCCTGCCGGCCCGCGCTGTCGCGGGCCAGCAGGGCGGCGTGGTCGCCCCACGTCTCGTGGACTAGGACGCGGCTGTCCTGGCTCAAGGCGTTCCCGCCGGGCCGGGGCTCAGTCGGCCGCGGCGGCCGAGGGCTGGTACGCGCGGGCGGCGGCCAGGGCCTGGGAGAAGTCCTCGATGAGGTCATCGATGTGCTCCAGTCCGGGGGTCACGCGGATGCGTCCGGTGGCGACGCCCGCCTCGATGAGGCCGGCCTCGTCGAGCTGGGAGTGGGTGGTGCTGGCGGGGTGCGTGACGGAGGTCTTGGCGTCGCCAAGGTTGACGAGGCGCGAGGCGAGCTTGACCGCGTCGATGAACGCCTGGCCCGCCTTGAGGCCGCCCTTGATGTCGAAGGTGAAGAAGGCGCCGGCGCCCTTCGGGAAGTTGGCGCGGGCGTACTCGTAGCTGGGGTGGCCTGGGAGCTCGGGGTAGTTGACGCTCTCGACCTCGGGCTGTTGCGAGAACCACTCCACCAGCTTGCGGGTGTTCTCGACGTGACGGTCGGCGCGCAGGCTGAGCGTCTCGAGGCCCTGGAGGAACAGGAACGAGTTCTGGGGGGCGAGCGTCTGGCCCTGGTCGCGCAGGCCCTCGACGCGGGCGCGGATGGCGAAGGCGATGTTGCCGAAGGGCGAGCCCTTGCCGAACACCTCGGAGAAGACGAGGCCGTGGTAGCTGGGGCTCGGTTCGGAGAAGCCTGGGTAGCGGCCGTTGCCCCAGTCGAAGGAGCCGATGTCGACGATCACGCCGCCGAGCGCGGTGCCGTGGCCGTTTATCCACTTGGTGGCGGAGTGGACCACGATGTCGGCGCCGTGGTCGCCGGGCCTGAAGAGGTAGCCGCCTATGCCGGAGGTGTTGTCGACGATCACGGCCACGCCGCGCTCGTGGGCCACGTCGGCGATGGCCCTCACGTTCGGGAGGTGCAGGCTGGGGTTGGGGACGGTCTCGATGTAGACGGCCTTGGTCTTGTCGTCGATCAGGCGCGCGAACTCGGCGGGGTCGTCGGAGCCGCTCACGAAGCGCCCCTCGATCCCGAGGCGCGGGAGGGTGACGCTCAGCATGTTGTGCGTGCCGCCGTAGACGTTGGGCGAGGCCACGATGTTGTCGCCCGCCTCGGCCACCATGGTGAAGGCGAGGAACTCGGCGGCGTGCCCGCTGGCGGTGGAGACGGCGGCGAGGCCGCCCTCGAGGGCGGCGATGCGGCGCTCGAAGACGTCGTTGGTGGGGTTCATGATGCGCGTGTAGATGTTGCCGAACTCCTCCAGGCGGAAGAGGCGACCGGCGTGTTCGGCGCTATCGAAGTTGTAGGCGGTGGTCTGGTAGATGGGGACGGCGCGCGACTTGGTGGTCGCCTCGACGGTCTCCTGGCCGGCGTGGATTTGTAGCGTCTCGAAGCGGTATGCCATCTTGGGTCTCTCCTGGTATCGGAAGGATGCTAGTGCGGTCGCGCACGAGCGCGCACGCTAGTGCGTCAACGCACATGGTGGTCGGGCGATGAGCAGCCGCTGCGTCCGCTCGCCGCCGGCGAGGGCGCGGGGTGCGGCTTCGCGGCCAGGGCCGCCTAGGACATTCGTTGCGTGAAGGGGTCGCTCCACAGGCGCCGCGAGCGGCGCGCGTCAGGTTCGGTGTTCGTCATGCCGGCCCTCCTCCGGCCCCTTCGGGTGGCGGCGGCGCCGGAGATCGTCTCGTGCGCGCCCGGCCGCGGCCCTCGTGGCCATGTTGCGAGGCTCTTCGCCCCTATCTTCCCGGCGGCTCACCATCGTGGCTGCGCCTCCGGCTGGAGTTAGCACCCGCCTGAATGAAGGCTGGTTGCTGCGGCGTCTAGGGGCCAGGTCCCTCGGCCGCTCTCGATAAGGCCACGCGGTCCGCGCGAGGCGCGCTCGCCGGTGGCGGCACCGTCCGCGAGAACGCGAACGATTGGGCAGTTAAACACACGGAGCGTCGGCCGTGCAAGCACACGGCCGACGCTCATGCCGCTGGCCGCCCCCGCCCCGCCGGCGGCGGCGCCTCGGGCGTCACCTGACCGACGACACCCAACCGACCTGCGGCGGGAACTCCCTCACGGTCGCGATCTTCCCCACCACGCCGCCGTCCACGACGTCGAAGGTGTAGGCGAGGCGGCTCCAGCCGGCGCCCGCCCTCACGTCGTACTCGACGTTCACCCCGTCTGGGCTCACGCAGCTCCCCTGGAGGGTCAAGCCGCGCTCGACGTACAGGTAGTAGCCGAGGGCGTCGCCGGGAAGCAGGTCGCGCTTGTCGGCCGCCAGGCGCGCCAGGAACTCGGGCGAGCTGGCGAGCACCGCCGTGACGGGCGTGGCCGTCAGGTCGAACGCCATGAGGGTGTTGACGAACACGTGCGTGGTGCCAGCCGGCTGCACCGTGAGGCCCTGCCCGCCCGACTGGCAGATGTTCTTGGCCTCCACCGGGTGGAGCACGTCGCCGTGCACCGCGCGGGGGAGCTCGAAGGCGAAGTCGCCGGCCGCGGTCACCTCGCCGAAGGCGATGACCCCGGTGGGGCTCATGTCGAAGTAGCCCGCCCACGCCACGACGGTGCCGCTCTTCTCCGTCGGGTTCGTCATGTTGCCGCTCAGCACCACGGGGCGCTGGGCCAACGCCACGCCGAGGAGGCAGACCGCCGCCACCGCCGACCACCTGCCGCACGCCATGCTCCTGTTCACGCTTCTCCTCCCGGCGCAGCGCCATTCGCGGCCTGCGTCGTCCAAGTATAGGGAGGGGCGCCTCGCACCCACCGGGGCATAGGTCCTATGCTTGACGCCTATGCTGACCGCCGCGGCGCAAGGCCCCACCCACCCCATGTTGGACCTGAAGAGCGAGGTGGCCGAGCTCTGGGACGAGCTCGCGCCCGCGTTGGAACGCGTCGTCAGGAGCGGCGTCTTCGTGGGCGGCGAGGAGGTGGAGGGCTTCGAGGCGGAGGCCGCCGCCTACCTCGGCGTCCGGCACGCCGTGGGCCTCAACTCGGGCACCGACGCGCTCATCCTCGGCCTCGAGGCGCTCGGGGTCGGCCCAGGCGACGAGGTGATCACCACCCCGTTCAGCTTCTTCGCGACCAGCGAGGCGGTGCTGCGCGTGGGCGCCACGCCCGTCTTCGTCGACATCGACCCCGCCACGCTCAACCTCGACCCCGCCCTCCTCGAGGCCGCCGTCACGCCGCGCAGCAAGGCCGTGCTGCCCGTCCACGTCTTCGGACTAGCGGCCGACATGACGAGCGTCATGGCCACGGCGGCGCGACACGGCCTCGCCGTGTTGGAGGACTGCGCGCAGGCGTTCGGGGGCGAGCACGCCGGTCGGCGGGTGGGGAGCTTCGGCGCGGCCGGGGCGTTCAGCTTCTACCCAACCAAGAACCTCGGCGCCTACGGCGACGGGGGGATGATCGTCACGAACGACGCCGCCGCCGCGGCGCGGCTGCGCGGCCTCCGCAACCACGGCTCGCGCCCGACCGACAAGTACCTGCACGACGGCCTGGGGCACAACTCGCGGCTCGACGCGGTGCAGGCCGCGGTGCTGCGCGTCAAGCTGCCACGGCTCGACGCCTGGGACGCCCGGCGCCGCGAGCGCGCCGCCGCCTACCGGGCGGCCCTTGCCGGGCTGCCGGCCGGCGAGGACGGGCTCACCCTCCCGCCCGACGTGCCGGAGCACCGCTACCACCAGTTCACGCTCCGCCTGCCGCCGCAGCGGCGCCAGGCGTTCGAGGCCGGCCTCCGCGAGCGCGGCGTGGCGTTCAGCCGCTTCTACCCCACCCCGCTCACGCGCCAGCCAGTCGGCGCCGATTTCGGGTCGGCACCTATGGCAGAGCGTGCCTGCGAGCGGGTGGTGTCGGTGCCTATCCACCCCTGGCTGCCCGACGAGGTCATCGCCCTGGTGGCGGCGGCGGCCGGCGCCGCCCTGAAGGGGCCGCCCTGAAGGCGCCGTCCTGAGGGGCGCGCCCTGATGGGAGCGCGCCCCTCGGGGCGTTCGGCCTAACGCACCTCGAAGGCCAGCTGGAAGGCGGGGATCTCCTCGCCAGGGTGGTCGCGCCAGTTGAGCATGGGCACCTGCAGGTAGGTGGCGTTGGCGGTGGCGGTGTCGGGCGGCGAGCCCGGCCCGAGCAGGTCGCCCTGATAGATGGCCGGGTAGAGGCTCAGGAAGTGCACGCCGCGCGCACCCGGCGCCTTGAGGTGGATGGTCACGTCGCCCCTGCTGTTGAAGCCGCAGCCGTAACCCACGTAGCCGTTGTCGATGAGGAGCGTGTAGATGTTGGCCGTCTCGGTCCAGCCCACGCCCTTGATGGTCACCACGATGTCGGCGCCGGGCGCCACCGGCCCCGTCGGGGCCGCGGCGATGCTGGCCGTCACCACGTAGTCGAGGTCGGCGCTCACGCCGCCGCTGGTGGCGCTGAAGCGGTGCGTGCCGCCCAGGTCGTCAGGGGTGGCGAGGCGGAAGGTGAACGTGCCGTCGGCGCCAACGGTGGCGGTGCCGAGCGGCTCCACGACCTCCTCCCAACCCTTGCCGCTCAGCCGGTTGCCGCGCACGGCGGTCCAGGCGATGTCGACGCCGGCGCCGGCAGGGAAGCCCACCCCCGTGAGGGTGATCGGGCTGCCGACGGGGCCGCTCAGGTAGTCGGCGGTGAGGGCCGCGCCCGTGTCGCGCGCCTGCCCGCCGGGCACGCGCGGCAGTTGCTGCTCGGCCGGGCCGGGCCAGGTGGCGGCGGGGCCGTCGGTCACCTCGAACACGGCGCCGAGGACGGTGGGCACCTGCGGGTTGTAGATGGGGGCCTGCTGCTGGTTCAGGTACGGCACCGGATGCGTGCCCGACAGCACCTGCAGCGTGTGCGCCCCTACGCCGCCGGTGGCGGGGATGACGGCCGTGGCCGTGCCGTTCGTGGTCACGGCCGAGAGCCAGCCGGTGTGGGCGCCGTCGTAGAGGAGGTGCCAGACGGACTCCCAGAAGCGGTAGCCGACCCCGGTCAGCGTCACGGTGATGGGCGTGCCGGGCGGCCCCGCCGCGGGCGAGATCGTCAGGGCGGGCGCGACCACGAACCCCTGCCGCGCCACCTGCTCGCCCGCGCGCTCGACGAAGACGTTGTGGACGTAGCCGTAGTCCTCCGGCACGGTGAAGCCGACGGTGGCGGCGCCAGCAGCGTCGGCCGTCAGCCGGCCCAGCACGGTGCGCGTGTCCTCGGAGGTGATGCCGTAGAACTCGCCGTCGGCCACGTTCCAGGCGGCCGCCGCGCTGGTCCACACCAGGTCGTAGGTCGCGCCCGGCTCGAGGCCGACGGCGCGGGCTGTCACCGCCTGACCCACGACGCCGCCGACCGGTTCGAAGTTCAGCTTGGTGTCCTGCGCGCTCGCTGCGCCCAGCAGGGCCGCGGCCGCCACGAGCGCGAGGGCGGCGCGGCCGAAGTGCCTAGTGCGGGTACTTGGCGTAGTTGTCATCGGCGCTGCCCGGCACCGCGCGCTGGGCGGCGACCGCGGCGGCGTCGACAGCTGCAGCGGAGTTGCCCCAGGTGCTGCGGACGTAACTCAGGATGGCGGCGATCTGGGCGTCGTCGAACACGTTCTGCCACGGCGGCATGACGCCGTCGTAGTCGGTGCCGGCCACGGTGATCTTGCCCTGCAACCCGTAGAGCACGACGCGGGTGATGAAGGTGGGGTCGTCGGCGGTGATGATCGGGTTGCCGGCGAGGGGCGGGAAGGTGCCCGAGATGCCCACGCCGTTGGCCTGGTGACAGGCCGAGCAGTTGGTCACGAACAGCTGTTCGCCGTCCGGCGCCGTGTCGGCGACGGTGGCGAGGGCCGGGCCGCCGCCGCCCGCGGCGGCGGCCGGCGGCGCGACGATGTTGATGGCTCCGAGGCCCACGCTGTGGCCCATAGGCATGTAGGTTGCCGTGTTGCCGGCGGCGTCCTCAACGACCACCGACCACTGGTAGGTGCCCGTGGCGTAGTCGCGGGGGATCTGCCAACCGGCGGCCCAGAAGAGCTCGGTGTTGGGCGATTCGGGCGGGTGCGGGATGTAGTTGAGCGCCACCTTGACGCCGCTGTCGAGCTCGCCGTAGACCTTGATGCCCTTGGCGTCGATCTGCTCCTGCGTCAGGAGGTCGCCGCTGTCGGAATCGTAGACGTAGGCGCGCCACACCATCTGCTCGCCCGGGATGAAAACGGCGTTGGCGACGCACACGGCGCCCATGGCGCCGACCGCGCCCCTCACGACGTCCGCCTGGATGAAGTACGCGGCCTTCGCCCAGGCGCCCGAGGCGGCAAGCAGCAGCGCCAGCAGGACCAGCGTCCTCGTGAACCATCTACTCGAGTTGGCTTGCATCGCCACTCCTTCCGGGGTGCCCCGCGCGGAGCAGCGCCCAGCGCCCGCGGGCGGCCAAGCGCGGCTCCGTTGCAGAGGTGCTCGTCCCCCCAAGCCGGGCGGAACCTGCAGGCTGCACGTGGCTGCACGCGAACGGCACTCCTGGGCAGAACGATACGCACGACGCGCCCGCGCGGGCTGTGACGCGTGAGCAGTGTGCGTGGCCGGTTTATCCTCTCGGGGATGACCAGCGCCGACACCGCCGCCTACCGCACCCCCGACCGCCTCAGGGCGCGCATCGGCTTCCACGAGCGCTACCCGAGCGGCGCCGGGGACTTCCACGACTGGCTCCTCGCTCACGTGGACGCGCCGCCCGACGCGGCCGTGCTGGAGGTCGGCGCCGGCACGGCGCGCATGTGGACGAGGGACCCGGGGCGCGTGCCGCCCGGCTGGCGCCTGACCCTCACCGACCTCTCGGCCGGCATGGTGGAGGCCGCCGCCGAGGCGGTGGCTGACGCGGGCATAAGCGCCCGGGTGCTGCAGGCGGACGTGACGGCGCTGCCGTTCGAGCCGGCGAGCTTCGACCTTGCCTTCGCGAACCACATGCTCTACCACGTCAGCGACCTGGACCGCGCCGTGGCCGAGCTGCGGCGCGTGCTGGCACCGGGTGGCGCGCTGATCGCGGCAACCAACGGCGAGGCGCACCTGGCGGGGCTGCGCGAGCTGGCAGCCGAGCCGGGGCGGTGGGAGGGCGCGGGGGTGGTCGCCGAGGGGGTGGCGCCGCTCCCGTTCACGCTCGAGAGCGGCGGCGAGGCGCTGGCTCGCAGCTTCTCGCACGTTTCGGTGCACCGGCGCGACGACGTCGTCTTCGCAGACGACGCCGAGGTGGTGCTCGCCTACCTGCGCTCCATGCTCTACCTCCCGCCGGAGCCGAGCGACGAGTTGCTCGCCGAGCTGGCCGGCTGGGAGGAGCGGGTGCGCTTGCGCCTGGCCGCCCGGCCGCTCGAGGTGCGGCGCAGCAGCGGCTTCTTCGTGGCGCGCTAGCCAGGGCGGGCACGCCCCGCACCGCCGCCGGGGGTAGCATCGGCGCCATGAGCGGCTCCACCAGTCCACTCACCGGCGCCCAGCTGGGCGCCATCAAGGACCTCGTCGTGCCCCTCGCCCAGGAGGTCGGGCGCTGGGCGCGCGGCCGCCAGCTCGACCACCACGCCGGGCGGGTCGACTTCGGGGTGAGCACCAAGACCTCGCCGGGCGACGTCGTCACGCTCGTGGACGTCGAGGCGCAGAGCCGCCTGGCCAGCGCGCTGCGCGCTGCCCACCCGGGCTTCGGGCTCCTGGGCGAGGAGGGGCTGAGCGACCTGGGCGCGCACGCGCCCGTCTGGGTGATCGACCCGATCGACGGCACTCACAACTTCGTGCGCGACTACCCGGGCTTCTGCGTCTCGGTCGGGCTCGTGGTCGAGGGCGCGAGCGTGCTGGGGGTCATCTACGACTCCGCCTCCGATTCGGTCTACTGGGCGTACGCCGGCGGGGGCGCCTGGCGCGGCGACGAGCGCCTCCGGGTGAGCCAGGATCGCCCGCTGTCGCACGCGCTGTTGAGCACCAACTTCACCGAGCCGATGCGGGACGACGCCCGCCTGGCGCGCTTCTTCGCCGGCGTGTCCGGAGCGTCCGCCGGGGTGCGCGCGAGCGGCTCGGCCGCGCGCGACCTCTGCTTCGTGGCGGACGGTCGGTTGGACCTCTTCTGGCAGTTCGGGCTGGCGCCATGGGACGTGGCGGCCGGCGCCGTGATCGTGCGGGAGGCGGGCGCCGCCTTCGAGTTCTGGACGGGGGGCGCCGACTGGCTACGCGCGAAGCGCCTCCACGTGGCGGCCGGCACGCCGCGGGTGCTGGCCGAGGCGCGCGGGGTGGCGCGCGAGCTGGGCATCGTGGAGGGGTCCGCGGCCGGCTGACCCCGCCCACCGCTTGGCCGCGTAGCGCCTACCGAGACGCGTTTGCGGTCGCGCAGGGCCGCGGATAGAATCGTGGCACCGAGCATCCTCGCCGCGGCGCGAGGGGCACCACGGACGGGCGCGAGGCGCGGCCGCCCGGGTGCTCACGCCTGCGCCCGAGCGGACTGCTTGCGCGGGGGAAGGGGGCATAGGAGGGCGGTCGGGGTGGCGATTGGCGTGGACGGCCCGGTCTCCGGGCGGGCCGGTGGCGGCGCGGGGCGCGCGCGCCCCAAGTGGCTGAGGCGCTTCGCGGCCAACCGGGCGGCGGTGGTCGGCACGGTGGGCGTCCTCGTCGTGGTCGTGGTGAGCCTGCTGGCGCCGCTGCTGGCGCCGCACGACCCCGCCAAGCAGTACTTCGACGGCCTCACCCTCGAGGGGTTCCCGCTGCCGCCCGGCGCGCCGTACTGGTTCGGCACCGACCTGCTCGGCCGCGACCTCCTCTCCCGTGTCATCTACGGCGCCCGCGTGAGCCTGCTCGTGGGCGTCGTCGCCAACGGCGCAGCCGTCCTCATCGGGCTCCTGGTTGGCGTGGCCGCCGGCTACTTCCGCGGCGCAACGGAGACGGTGCTCATGCGCCTCACCGACGTCATGACGGCGTTCCCGGCCCTCATCCTCGCCATCGCCCTCGCCGCCATCCTGCGGCCCAGCCTCTGGATCGTGGCGCTCGTCATCGCGCTCGTCAACTGGGTGTGGATCGCGCGCGCCATCTACGCCCAGGTGCTGTCGATCGGCCAGCGCGAGTTCGTCGAGGCGGCCGGCGCCCTCGGCGTGGGCACGTTGCGCACGCTGGCCAAGCACATCCTCCCCCACCTCGTCAGCACCCTGATGGTGTTCGGCACGCTCGGGATCAGCACGACGGTGCTGCTCGAGGCCAGCCTGTCGTTCCTCGGCGTGGGGGTGCAGCCCCCAACGCCGTCGTGGGGCGGGATCATCAACGAGAGCCAGTCATACTTCCTGAACGCGCCGTGGTTGGTCGTCTTCCCGGGCGTGGCCATCTTGGTCACCAGCCTCTCGTTCAACCTGATGGGCGAGGGCCTGCGCGACGCCCTCGACCTGGCGGAGCGCCGGTGAGGCGCGCTCCCCGCGCGGGCGGCGGCCTCGGAGGGGCGCCGTGATCCGCTACCTCGGGCAGCGGCTGCTGCAGGCGGTCGGCGTCATGTTGGGCGTCACCATCGTCACCTTCCTGCTCGTGTTCCTGCTGCCGGCCGACCCGGCGCGCATGATCGCAGGGCGCAGCGCCACCGCCGCCACCGTGGCGAGCATCCGCACCGAGCTGGGCCTCGACCGGCCCCTGCCGCAGCAGTACGTGAGCTACGTGACGGGCCTGTTGCGCGGCAACATGGGGCGCTCCTACGCGCAGAAGGCGGAGGTCACGCGCCTCATCCGCGCCCGCCTCGGACCCACCATGCAACTGGCGCTGGCCGGCATCCTGTTCGAGCTCCTCATCGGCCTGCCGGCCGGGGTGGTGGCGGCGCTGCGGCGCGGCACGGGCGTCGACCAGGCGGTCATGGCCCTCGCGTTCGTTGGCGTGTCGGCCCCGCAGTTCGTGGTGGGGCTGCTGCTCATCTACTTCCTGAGTTACCTCGTGCCGCTCTTCCCGCTGGGCGGGTACGGCACGCCGCTCCACATCGTCCTGCCGGCCGTCACGGTTGGGTTGGCGGGGGGCGGCTGGTACGCGCGCGTCACGCGCAGCGCCATGATTGACGTGCTGCGCCAGGACTACGTGCGCACCGCCCGCGCCAAGGGGGTCTTCCCCACCAAGGTGGTGTTCAAGCACGTGCTCAAGAACGCCGTCCTGCCGGTCGTCGCCCTGGTTGGCCTCGACATCGGCGTGTTCATGGGCGGCATCGTCATAGTGGAGAGCGTGTTCGGTTGGCCCGGCATCGGGCAGATGATCTGGCAGGCCATCCAGCTCGTCGACATCCCCGTCATCATGGGCGGCGTCATCGTCACCGCCCTGTTCGTGGTGGTCGGCAACCTCCTCGCCGACCTCGTCTACCCGGCCCTGGATCCCAGGATCCGGTACTCGTGAGGCGGACACCTCGCGCGGGGCGCACCCGCGCGAGTGCCGGCAGAATGCGCCCCCGGCGCGGAAGGAAGGCAACGATGCACACCCACACCAGCGAAGCGGCGGCGGGAGCTCCCGCCAGAACGCGTCACCGACGCTTTGACCACGCGCTGCGCGCCCTGGCGGCGCTGGCAGTGCTCGCCTGCGGCAGCGCCATCGCGCAGCAGGGCGGCAGCGCCGTCGTGTCGTTCCAGGACGACGTGGCCACCCTCGACCCGGCCATCGGCTACGACTGGCAGAACTGGTCGATCATCAAGTCGATCTTCGACGGCCTGATGGACTACACCCCGGGCACCACCGAGCTCGTGCCGCACCTCGCCGAGAGCTTCACCGTCAGCGAGGACGGTCGCACCTACGTGTTCACGCTGCGCCAGGGTGTCAAGTTCCATAACGGCCGCGAGCTCGTGGCCGACGACGTCAAGTACACGCTCGAGCGCACCCTGAACCCGGCCACGCAGAGCCCGGGCCAGGGCTTCTACCTCACCATCGAGGGCGCGGAGGAGTTCGTCGACGGCGCCGCCACCGAGGTCAGCGGCATCGTGGTGCTCGACGACCGCACCGTGCAGTTCACCACCTCGGAGCCCGACGCCTCGTTCCTGCACAAGCTCGGCCTCAACTTCGCGCACATCGTCCCGCGCGAGGCGGTCGAGGCGGCCGCCGGCGACTTCGGCCACCAGCCCGTGGGCACGGGCGGCTTCAAGCTCAAGGAGTGGGTGCTCGGCCAGCGCATCGTGCTGGAGCGCAACCCCGACTACTTCGAGGCGGGCCTGCCCTACCTCGACGAGCTCACCTTCCAGGTCGGCGTCGATCAGAACGTGGCGTTCCTGCGCCTGCAGCGCGGCGAGGTCGACATCCTGGGCGACGGTATCCCCAGCGCCCGCTACACGGAGGTCATGGCCGACCCCGAGTGGAGCAAGCAGGTCTCGACCGGCGAGCAGATGCAGACGGGTTACGTGACCATCAACGTCGAGATGGAGCCCTTCACCGACGTGCGCGTGCGCCGCGCCCTCAACATGGCCGTCAACAAGGACCGCATCGTGCGCATCATCAACAACCGCGCCGTGCCGGCCACCCAGATCCTGCCGCCGCTCTTCGAGAGCCACGACGACGCGTACGCCGGCTACCCCTACGACCCGGCGGCCGCCAAGGCGCTCCTCGCCGAGGCCGGCTTCCCGAACGGCTTCGACACGGTCCTGTACGCCTACAACGTGGCGCCCAACGACCGCATCGCCCAGGCCATCCAGGCCGACCTGGCCGAGATCGGCGTGCGCGCCGAGCTGCGCACGCAGGCGCAGAGCACCGTCATCGACGCGGGCGGCATGGGCGAGGCGCCGCTGCTGTGGTCGGGCGGCATGGCGTGGATCGCCGACTACCCAGACCCCAACAACTTCTACTGGCCCATCCTGGCCTGCGCCAGCAACATCCCCGGCGGCTGGAACTGGGCGCGGTACTGCAACGAGGGGATCGAGGAGCGCGCCGCGCACGCCGACACCCTCGCCCGCACCGACCAGCAGGCGGAGCGCGTCGAGGCGTACCGCTCGATCTTCGTCGACATCATGGCCGACGCGCCGTGGATCCCCATCTTCCACGAGCTGCAGGTCAGCATGCACTCCAAGAACGTGACGGGTCCGGACGAGATCTTCGTCGACCCCATGCACATCCCCGTGCACTACGAGATGGTGCGTAGGGCCGAGTAGGCGGCGAGGTTCCGGTGCCGGGTCCCGCGGGGCTCGGCACCGGTCCCTGGCGTTCGCATCCGCACGTCCGCTCATATCCTGCACCGTTCACCGGCCGCTGCCCAGCTCGGCCAGCCCGAGTCTGCGCAATCATGCATAAACCACCGCCGAAGCCGCCTTGGAGCGACTCGCTGGCGTGCGTTTCTGCACGGACATGCAAGAGGAGGCGAGGAATTTGGGCGGAGACCGTCGGCGCACCTCCGGTGACGGCGTTCCGCGGCTCAACGCCGCCCTCTTGGCGCGCCGCAAGGCCCTCGGACTGACCCAGCTCGAGCTGGCCGACCTGGCCGGCGTCTCCGCGCGCTTCATCCACGAGCTCGAGAACGGCAAGGAGACCGTGCGGCTCGACAGGGTGGTGGCGCTGGCCACCGCTCTCGGCCTCGAGCTCGGTTGGCGCCGCATCCCGCCCAGTTCGCCGCCCGGTGACCGACCTTGATCGGTGGAGCGGCCGACGTCTACGAGGGCGGCACGCTGGCTGCAAGGCTCCAGCGCGCACGGCGGACCAGCTCGCGGGGGACCGGCTCGCCACGCTACCCTTCGGGCCGAGCACGGTCCGCAAGCTCGCGAGGGCGCTGGCGTACCGCCGCAAGCGACTGACCGAACCCACCTGACCGCCCCACTAGACCGACTGTGAGGTAAGCAAGATGAGCCGCTTCAAGACCATCCACGACACCCACCACCACTTCGGGTGGGACAACGCCATCGAGCCCGTCCTGCGCGTGGCGCCGGGGGCCGAGCTCGAGCTCGAGACGGTCGACTCCTCCGGCGGGCAGCTCAGCCCCACCTCGACCACGGCCGACGTGGCCGCGCTCGACTTCGAGCGGGTCAACCCCGTCACCGGCCCGATCTTCGTGGAGGGCGCCGAGCCCGGCGACGTCCTCGCCATCGACCTGCTCGAGTTCGCCGAGGGCGGCTGGGGCTGGACGGGCATCATCCCCGGCTTCGGGCTGCTGGCCGACGAGTTCACGGAGCCGTTCCTCAACATCTCGCACTACGACGCCAGGCGCGTGGAGTTCCGCCCCGGCATCCACCTGAACACGCGGCCGTTCACGGGCACCATCGGCCTGGCGCTGGCCGAGCCCGGCTCCCACTCGGTGGTCCCGCCGCGCGCGCAGGGCGGCAACCTCGACGTGCGCGACCTCACCCGCGGCAGCCGCCTCTACCTGCCCGTTGCGGTGCCGGGCGCGCTCCTCTCGCTGGGCGACACGCACGCGGCGCAGGGCGACGGCGAGGTGTGCGGCACCGCCGTGGAGACGGCCATGAAGGTCAGCGTGAGGGTGGACCTCATCAAGGGCGCCAACTTCGGCGCCCCGCGCTACGAACTGGGAGCCGCCGGCGCCACGGAGCTGCTGCCCAAGGGCTTCTACGCCACCACGGGCGTGGCGCCCGACCTGCTGGACGCCACCAAGGACGCCATCCGCGCCATGATCGATCACCTCGGCAAGGAGTACGGGCTGGAGCCGCAGCTGGCGTACGCGCTGTGCAGCGTGGCCGTGAACCTGCGCATCAGCGAGGTGGTGGACGCTCCCAACTGGGTGGTGTCGGCCGTGCTGCCGCGGCACATCTTCGTCTGAGCCGCGGACGAGGCGGTTAGGCTGGGGAGGTCATGCCGCTCGAGTTCATCATCGCGAGGAGCCCGCTGGGCGGCTCGCGGTTGCCGTACGTGGTCAGCCTGCCGCTCTCGCCCGTGCCGGTCGTGCTCGCCACGCGCGGCGACTGGCCGGTCGACAAGGACCTGTACTGCCACGAGCTCCCCGCCTGGCCGGAGGGGGCCGAGGAGGTGGCGCGCGTCCCCGTCGTGTCGTGCCGGCGCCGCGGCAGCTCCGTGCAGCTCGTGCTCGACCGGGTCCAACGCCGCCGGTCCCTCTTCGTCTGGACGGTCTCCAAGCAGGGCAAGCCGCTCGTGTTCTGGCGCAGCGAGCGCTCGATGCGCTCCACGCGGCCGGGCGTGCGGGCGCCACACGCCCGCGGCCTCAACGGCCCGATGGTCGTCGTGATCGACACGCGCGAGCGTTACCCCTGGCGCTTCGCGACCAACCCCGTGGAGACGGAGCGCCGCCAGCTGCCGGTGGGCGACTACGGCGTGTTCGACGGCGACGCTCTCGCCGCGGTGGTGGAGCGCAAGAAGCTGAAGGAGTTCGTGGGGGCGGCCGTTTCCGGCAAGCTCCAGCTGGCGATGGCCGAGCTGGCGGCCATGCCGCGCGCGGCCGTGATCATCGAAGGCCGCATGGCGAAGCTGCTGGCGGGCGAGGAGACGCGGGTGCGCCCCGGGTGGCTCCTCAACCTCACGGCAGCGCTGCAGGCGGCCTACCCCAACGTGCCGCTCCTCTTCGCGGAATCGGCGCCGCTGGCCGCCGACCTGGCCTACCGCTGGCTCTCGGCATGCCTTCACTTGAGGGAGGCGGCGCGCCGAGGGCAGTCCGCCGGCGACGCGCTCGCCGCCATCACGACGGGCGACGGGCCGGCGAGGACCCAAGAGGGGCCCGCCCCCGCCGGCCACCGGAGCACCGCCGCGGCCCGCCCCGAGCGGGGCGTGACCGACACCCCTCTGTTCGCGTCGTTGGCGGATCCGCCGACCGGCTCCCCCGGCGGCCGGTCCGGCGGCGCAGGTTCGACGACCTCGGTCGGCACGCGTCCGGCCGCCACCGGACTCTTCGGGGGCCACGCCGTGGACCGCTCGAAGGCGCCGCTCGACAGGGCGGGTCGTCAGGGCGCGGCCCTCGTGGCGGCGCTGGCGGGGCCGCTGACGGTCGCGAGTCACGCCGGAAGTTGTGGCGTGACGGCCGGCACGGCTTCCACGGACCTACACGACCTCGTCGCTCGCGGGTTGCTGACGAGCACGGGTCGAGCCCGCAGCCTGCGGTTCGAGCTGACGCCCGCTGGCGCGACCGCCGCGCCGGCAGAGCCCGACGGCGGGAGCGTGCGGTAAGCGCCAGCGCCGCCGGACCGTGGGCGTATACTGACCCCGAATCACAATCCGAGGCGGCCGCGTCAAGGGGCCGCGAAGCCATGCTGGGAGGTTGAGATGGACCGTCGGAGCTTCATCAAGAAGGCCGGGATCGCGGTCGCGGGGGCGAGCATCAGCCCGCTCATGTTCGCGAGCGCCCAGAAGGGCAAGTTCAACTTCGAGATGGTCACGTCGTGGCCCACCTCGCTCGACACCCTGTTCGGCACGGCCGAGAGCATCGCCAAGTACGTGACGGAGTCGTCGGACGGCGACATCACGGTCAAGGTCTACCCGGCCGGGGCCCAGATAGGCGCGCTCGAGGTGTACGACGCCGTCTCGACGGGCGCCTTCGCCATGGCGCACACGGCGCCCTACTACTTCATCAACAAGAACCCGGCGCACGGCTTCTTCACGGCCGTGCCGTTCGGGATGGACTCGCAGCAGTTCAACGCCTGGATGTACGCCGGCAACGGCAACGCCCTGGCGCAGGAGTTGCTCGCGCCCGACAACATGGTCTCGTTCCCGGCGGGCAACACGGGCGCGCAGACGGGCGGCTGGTTCAAGCGCGAGATCAACACCGTCGCCGACCTGCAGGGCCTCAGCATGCGCTTCCCCGGCTTCGGCGGGCAGGTGATGGGGCGCGTGGGCATGAACGTGCAGAACATCCCGGGCGGCGAGCTGTTCCTGGCGCTCGACACGGGCGTCATCGACGCCGCGGATTGGGTCGGCCCGTACGACGACCAGATCCTGGGCCTCAACAAGGCCGCCCCCTACTACTACTTCCCCAGCTGGGCCGAGCCGGGGCCGGGCGTCTGCCTCTACATGAACAAGGACGAGTTCGAGGGGCTCCCCGCCGACCTGCAGGGCGTGGTGGCCGACGCCTGCGCGCGCGCCAACGTGGAGATGCTCTCCAACTACGACACGAAGAACTACACGGCGCTGCAGGAGCTCATCGCCTCTGGCACGCAGATCCGCCTCTTCTCCGACGAGATCCTCGCGGCCTTCGCCAAGGCGACCGACGAGATCCACGCCGAGAACGCCGCCAACAACGCCACCTACCAGCGCATCCACGACGATTACCGCGCCTTCATGGGCAACGTGCGCGCCTGGACGAAGGTCACGCAGCACGCGTACAACGACTTCGTCTTCAAGTGAGGTCGGGGCAGGCGCTTCCGGCCAGCGTCTGACGCGTTCGCTAGTGCGGCGAGGTGGCCCCTTCGGGCGTCGCCTCGCCGCTACCGTCGGGCACGGTGGTGGCGATGCGGAAGGCGCACGACCTACTCGTAGGCGGGCTCGAGCCCCTTGAACATCGGGAAGTGGCGGACGTTGGTGGTAAGCAGCGGGGCGCCCAACACGATAGACGTGGCTGCCACGAGGTAGTCGGCGGTGTCTATCCCGCCGAAACTGCCAGGTCCACACCGTCTGCCAGCAGTAGCGTGAGCAGTTCCACGGCCGCTTCGTGGCCGCGCAGATGGTCGATGGCGACCGAGGTATCCAGCACCCTCACTTCATGGCGAGGCGGCGAAGTCGGTCACTCAGATCGCCCCGCAGCGCCTCCAGGTACTCGGAGCCGGTGCACTCCCTGCTGGTCCAACTGCCTGCACCGGCCTCGAGCGCCCTGAGTCGTCTGGCAGTGGACGGCCCTCCGTAGGCCCTTCTCACAGCGCGGCGGATGAGCTCTGACCTGGGAGCGTCTCGGTAGCCTTGGCCTGCGCCTTTCGCGACGCCATCGGCATACACACTGCGGGCGAGGGCGCACCGCTGAAGATCGACTCTGGCGGTAGGGCGCTGTGACCATCTAGCGAACCGAGGTCCCCGGTCACTACGAACCGAACGACATCACGGTGCTCCGGTACCCCTTGGGTGCGTGAGCCCGCACCCGGCCTTCAGGGCGCTAGCATCGCCGCGGGGATCACCGCAATCATGTCTGGTGGCCGCCGATAGGCGAACTGCCCCGGGGTGATAACAACGGCATCAAGGAGTTCCTCGCCGATCTCACGGCCGAGCCACCTCAGGTGCTTCACGTCCTCATCGGTAACGTTTGACGTCAACTTCACCTCCATGGCAACCACTCGCCCATCACTTCTCTCAACGATGATGTCGACCTCGTGATCGCCACGGCTAGTACGCAGGAAGTAAACACGCGCCCGGTTCGCCTGGGCGTATACGCGCACGCTCTGCACGACCAACGACTCGAAGAGTCGGCCTAAGAGGTTGCCGTCACGCAAGGAGATGGGTCCAGCCTGCTGACCCCGCAGCAACGCCGCCTCAGAAAGGCCCAGAAGCCGCGCTGCCAAGGCCGGATCTGCCAGATGATGTGCCGGCGCCCGGCCTAAGCGTTGCAGGTGGCTTCCTGCAGGCGCCCAAGCACCGAGAGGATCGAGGACAAAGAGCTCAGTGAGGATGCTGCGGAAGGCCTCAGTGGTGCCCCGTGCGGGTTTCTCTCCCTCGCCTGGAGTTGCTGCGTCAAGAATGCTGGAATAGGAGGCCGTCGTAGCGGTCGCGGCCGCATAGGCCCGCAGCCACGCCTTGAGGGCGTCTGGGCGCCTCAACCTATGGCCCTGATCCGGGAAATCGCGTTGCGCGAGGCGCTCAAGGTAGCCGTCGAGCAGCTCATCTCTCACCCGAGCGGGCGCGTTTCGGATGGCCGGGAACCCCGAAGCCACGAGCTCTAGAAGATAATCGCCGAGCGTAGCTGCGCTCGAACCGGAGATACTCGGCTTGACGCCTGTTAGCAGATCCTCAAGCGAGATATGAGCGTTTGACATCTGACGTTCGAATAGGCTGAGTGGCCGCATCCTCAGCGTGATGATGCGACCCGCGCCCGAATGCACTGGCGCCTCGAGCGGCGCGGCGCTACCCGAAAGCAGGAACCGCGAGCCGCGAGGATCAGCGTCTACGTGCCTGCGAACCAAGTCCCACACCAGTGGTAGTCGCTGCCATTCGTCAAGTAGCACAGGTGGCGCGGCGTCTGCTAG
>JACFNR010000032.1:0-25438 GCA_019454765.1 Trueperaceae bacterium
CGACATGACCCAAGGAGTCTACCACCGGCCTCCCGCCCGGCCGGTCGGCTCCGCGCGCGGTCGGCTCCGCGGGCGGTCGGCCATGCGCGCGGTCGGCTCCGCGCGGCCGGCTCCGCGCGGTCGGTTGTAACATCGCCGCATGCAGGCGTTCGGTGCAGGCGCTGCCGTCGCCCTCGCCCTGGGCGGAGGCACCGCGCGGGGCCTGGTGCACGTGGGCGTTCTCAAGGCGCTCGAGGCGGCGGGCGTGCGGCCCGTCATGCTGGGCGGGACGTCGTTCGGGGCCGTCGTCGCCGCCCTGTACGCGCTGACCGGCAGCGCGCTGGAACTCGAGCGGATCGTACGGGAGCAGGACATGGCCGAGGTGTGGCGGCAGGGCGTCGACTTCGGCCTTCACCGCGGGGCCGTCGTCAACGGGCGCCGCCTGCGCGACTGGTTGGATCGCAAGTTCTTCCAGGGGGCGTCGTTCGACGAGGTCCAGGTGCCGCTCGCCATCGCCACGACCGACCTGGGCACGGGAGCGCTGGTGCGCCTCGATTCCGGGTCGGTGGCCGACGCGGTCAGGGCGAGCTGCGCACTGCCCGGGCTCTTCGCGCCGGTGCGGTGGCGGGACCGACTGCTGATCGACGGCGGCTTCGTCGAGCCGGTGCCGTTCAGCACCCTCACCCGCATGCCGGGCGTGTGGCGGCTCGGCGTGCACGCCGGGGTGGACGTGAGGCACTCGAGCGTGGTCAGGCAGATCAGGCGCTTCAACGCCACGGCCGCCGGCCGCGCCTTCCTGAGGGGCGGCGAGCGCGTCGCGCCCGGCGGGCCACTGGGTCAGATCTACCGCGGCCTCGCCATCTCGCTCGGCTCCTACAGCAAGGGGCTCGTCGTTCCCGACGACGCGACGCTGCTGCGCGTCGAGCCGCACATCTCTTGGTGGGACTTCCACCGCTCGCCGGCGGCCATCCGGGCCGGCGAACTCGCCACGCGCGCGCTGCTGACCGGCGGCGGCCAGGAACGCGGGCCCGAGGTACTCTCGTCCGGATGACGCCCCCGACGACCCCCTCGCTGTTCCCGGCGCTTGCCGCCGCCCCCTGGTGGACGCCCTTCCTGGCGCGCCGCGAGGCCAGCGCCGCCAGCGTCGACCTGCCCGTGGCGCTGGCCGCGGCCGGCCACCCCGACCCGGCCGCCGCCGTGGCGTACACGGTCATGGCCCACCGGACCGTGCTGAGTCCCTACGCCGTCGGTGCCGTGCCTTCGGGGCTGACCGCCCTGGCGCGCGCCGAGCTGTGGCGCCTCGCCGAGACGCTCAGGCGCGTGATGGAGCCCAGCGGCGCCGTGGGCCGTAACGCGGCCGGCGTCACGCTGACCGACCTGGCGTCGTCGCCGTTGGAGCCAGTGGCCCAGGCGCGCGTGGCCCGGCTGGCCCAGGCGCTCCTCGGTGCCGACGCCGACGCCCTCCTGGACGTCTACCTCGGGCTGCTGGGCGAGGTGGGGAACGGGCCGGCGAGCCTCCATCCCGCCCTGACCTGGCGCGACGGGAACCTCGAGCCGCTCAATTACCCCGACGCGCCGGCCTGGGAGGAGCTGGCGGGGCTGGATGGGCCGCTCACGCGCCTCGCCGCCAACACGGAGGCGTTGTTGGCGGGGCGACCGGCCAACGACTGCCTCCTGTACGGCGCGCGCGGCAGCGGCAAGTCGACCGCCGTGCGCGGCCTGGTGCACCGCTACGCCGAGGGGGGCCTGCGCCTCGTCGAGGTGGCGCCCGCGACGCTGGAGGGGCTCCCGCGACTGCTAGAACTGCTCAGGCCGCAGCCACTGAAGTTCGTGCTCTTCGTCGACGACCTTGCCTTCGAGGGAGAGGACGACGCCTACCGGCCGCTCAAGAGCCTCCTCGACGGCGGGCTGCGGCGCCGCCCCGCCAACACGCTGGTGTACGCCACCTCGAACCGGCGGCACCTGGTGAGAGAGCGCCTCCGCGACCGCCCCGACCCGCTCGACGACGACGTGCACGCCTGGGACACGACCCAGGAGCGGCTGGCGCTGGCGGACCGCTTCGGGCTCGTCATCACCTTCCCGGGGGCCGACCAGCGCCGCTACCTGGAGCTCGTGCGCGCCCTCGCCGCGGCGCGGGGCCTCGCGGTCGACGCGGACCTGGTCGAGCGGGCCTTGCGCTTCGCCGACTGGAACAACGGGCTGTCGGGCAGGACGGCCAGGCAGTTCGTGGACAGCCAGTGAGGCGGGCGCACCGGGGCGCCTAGCCCTGGTCGGAGCCCGGCGCCGCGCTTAGCTTGGAGGCGTGGCGGACGTCGCGACCAGGCGGGAGTCACCCGCCGCCCCCGCGTACGGTGGGGAGGCGCCCTGGGCGGAGACCGCCGATGCGGTCGCCTGCCTGCTCGGGGTGGATCCGGCGGCGGGCCTGGCAGGGGCCGACGCCCTCGAGCGGCTGCGCCGTCACGGCGAGAACGTCGCCGCCGCCACGACGCCGCGCGCCTGGTGGCGGGTCCTGCTCGACCAGTTCAAGGGCGCCCTGGTGGCGCTGCTGGCCGCCGCGGCGGCACTCTCGGCCGGCTTCGGCGAGTGGGCCGAGGCGGGCGCGATACTGGCGGTGCTCGCCCTAAACGCCGCCATCGGGTTCGCCACGCAGCTGAAGGCCGTGCGGTCCGTCGAGGCGCTCAGGCGCCTGGGGGCGCCGACCGCCCGGGTGCGCCGCGACGGCCGGCTCCTGGTCGTGCCGGCCGCGACGCTCGTGCCCGGCGACGTCCTGATCGTCGAGGCCGGTGACCTGGTGGGCGCCGACGCACGCCTCGTCAAGGCGAGCAGGTTGGAGGCCGACGAGTCGAGCCTGACGGGGGAGTCGGTGCCGGTAGCCAAGGCGGTCGCCGCGATCCGAAGGGCGGCGGAGGTGCACGAGCGAGCCCCGATGCTCCACATGGGTACCGCCGTCACGCGGGGGGCGGGCGAGGCGGTCGTCGTCGCGACCGGCGCGGCGAGCGAGCTCGGCCGGGTCGGGCGGCTGGTCGGCACCGCCGCGCCGCCCGGCACCCCGCTGGAGGCGCGCCTCGCCGGGTTGGCGCACCGCCTGCTCTGGCTCACCCTCGTCGTCGCGGTGACCGTGACCCTCACCGGGATCGGGAGCGGCAAGGGTTGGCTGGTGCTGGTGCAGACGGCCATCGCGTTGGCGGTGGCCACGGTCCCGGAGGGGTTGCCGGTCATCGCGACGCTCACGTTGGCGGGCGGCGTGAGGCGCATGGCGCGCCGCAACGCCCTCGTCAATCGGCTGGCCGCGGTGGAGACGCTCGGCGCGACGAGCGTGATCATCACCGACAAGACGGGGACGCTGACCGAGAACCGCCTCAGGGTCGCGCAGATGTGGTTGCCTTCCGGAGTCGTGACCCTCGGTGAGGGCGGGCCGCTTGACCCGAGCGCGGCGCGGGTCGGCGCGGTGCCGCCTCCGCCGGCAACGCAGCCGGCGGGGGCGACCGAGACGGAACTCGACGCGGAGCTCCGCCACGCCCTCACCCTCGCGGCTCTCTGCGTGACGGCCGAACTGCCCGCGGGGGCCGAGCCCGGCGCGGGCGTCGGCGACCCGCTGGAACTGGCCCTCCTCGCGGCGGCCCGAGATGCCGGCGTCGAGCGCGCGAGCGTCCTGGCGCGTCACCCCGAGCTGGCGCAGGAATCGTTCGACGCCGACACGCGCCTGATGGCCACCGTGCACCGCGGGGCGGTCGCCGAGGGGACCGGCTCGGACGTGTGGATGGCGGTGAAGGGAGCCCCGGGCGAGGTCGTGAGCAGGGCCGTGGAGGTCGTAGCGGCAGGGGGAGGACGGCGTGAACCGCTGACGGCGGCCGCGCGCGAGCTGTGGCTCGAGCGGAACCGCGAGCTCGCGGCGCGCGGCTGGCGGGTGCTCGCGCTGGCCGAGCGCCGCGCCGCCGCGCCGCCGCCATCGCCCTACGAGGGGTTGGCGCTGGTGGGCCTGGTCGCGTTAGCCGACCCGCCGCGCGCGGGCGTGAAGGAGGCCGTCGCCCGCTGTCGCGCCGCAGGCATCCGCGTGCTCATGGCGACCGGCGATCAGGCCGTCACGGCGGCGCGCGTGGCGGAAGAGGTCGGTCTCGACGGGGGCGCCGGTGTGCTCGACGGCCGGGCGGTCGCGACCCTCCTCGAAGGCGGCGCGGCGGGCCGCCGCGAGCTGGCGGCCGCCGGCGTGCTCGCGCGGCTCTCGCCGGAACAGAAGCTCCGGCTGGTGGAGCTTCACCAGGAGCGCGGCGACGTGGTCGCCATGACGGGTGACGGCGTCAACGACGCGCCCGCCCTTCGCAGGGCCGACATCGGGGTGGCCATGGGTCTGCGGGGCACGGAGGTCGCGCGCGAGGCCGCCGACATGGTCTTGCTCGACGACGCCTTCCCGACGATCGTCGCGGCGGTGGAGGAGGGCCGCGCCATCTTCGAGTCCATCCGCGCCTTCGTCGTCTACCTGCTGTCCTGCAACCTGAGCGAGGTGCTCGTCATCGGCGTGGCGGGCCTGGCGGGCTACCCGCTGCCGCTACTGCCACTGCAGATCCTCTTCCTGAACCTGGTCACCGACGTGTTGCCGGCCTTGGCGCTCGGGGCCGGTCGCGGCGATGACCGCGGCGGCGCCCGCTCCATGACGAGGCCGCCACGCCCCGCCGACGAGCCGCTGCTGGCCGGCCGGCACTGGCGGAGCGTCGTGGGTTACGGTTCCCTGCTGACGACCGTGACGCTAGGGGCGTTCCTCGCCGCCTTCCGGCTCCCCGGCGCCACCACCGCCACCGCCGTCACCGTCGCCTTCCTCGTGCTGGCGCTCGGCCAGGTGTGGCACGTCTTCAACATGCGCGAGCCGGGCGCCGCCGCCTCCGGATCGCGGCCCGCCCGTGACGGCTGGCTGTGGAGCGCCGCGCTGACCTGTAGCGCCGTCCTGGGCCTGGCCGTCGCGCTGCCCGGCCCGAGGGAGCTCCTTGGCGTCGAGCTCCTCGGCGCGGGCGGCTGGGCGCTGGTGGCGGTCGGCGGGCTGCTGCCGCTGCTGCTGGGCCGGCTCTGCAAGGCGCTCGGGTTGGGCCGGGTGGCGTGACCCTAGCGCCGTTGCCGGCCCCGGGTGGCCAACGCCGCCGCCAGTCGGTAGGCGTCGCCGCGCGTGAGGGTGCCGTGGGGCGGGTCGAAGTCGGCGAGCCCGGCCGCTCGGACGGCCGGCCAGTCGTCGCCATCGGGGCAATGGCTCATGACGCAGGCGGCCTCGGCGAGCAGGCGCGCCGCCAGCGAGGCCGTCAGCGGCGCGGCGGCGTCGCCGCCCGTCAGTTCGAGGGTCGCGGCCACCAGCCGGCTCGCCAGGTCGCGGTGGAAGTAGAAGCGCGTGCCGACGTGACCCAGGAGGTAAGCGAACGACAGCGACGTCATGGGGGTGTCGAGCTTCGGGTCGTTGTCGTAGCCTCCCACGGCCAGGCCGCGCGCCACCAACACCCGGAAGGCGGAGTACGCCGGGTGTCGCGTGGGGCCGACCGGTGGGCGCTCCCGCACCTCGGGGAGCAGCGCCCCCCTGGCGGTCAGGCGTCGGCGCACCAGCTGCAGGTGTTCGTCGTCGTGGACGACGTCGTGGGCGGGCAGTTCGAGCCGCACCGCCGCCGCCGCCGCCACGCCCGCCGCCTCCGCCATGGCCATCCCGAACGGGACGACGCGCGCCGAAGCGAAGGCGACGGGGTCGTAGCCGGCGCTCTTGCCGACGACCCAGAGCCCCTCCACCTGTGAGCTGACCAACATGCAGAGCCGCCCGCCGTAGATGTCGGGCGCGCCCCACACGAAGCCCGCGTCCTGCGGAGTGAGGCTCTGCGCGTCCAGCGGGTAACCGCCGGCCGCGACGTCGTGGGGCGTCACGCGGTTCGAGAGGACGTCGTCGGCGCTCAGGACGCAATCGGCCAGGAGGTGGCGCGCCTCGCGCACGTAGAGTTCCTGGGCGGCGCCGGCCAGCCGCGCCCGCTCGAAGCCCGGGAGGTGCTCCCTGAGGTAGGCGACGATCGCCTCGCCCTCGGCCAGGCCCTTGTCGCGGCCGGCGTCGAGGCTGCTGGGGTCGAGCGGGTCGAGGCCGTACAGGAGCAGGGCGTTGATCAGCACGCTGCCGTCTTCCTGCAGGCCGAGGTTGAGGCCCCTGAGGCGGGTGCCTTCGCGCGTCGCCACGTAGGCGGCGGGCACGCCGCCGAAGTGCCCCCACGCCACCGTGTCGCGCATGCTGGCGTACGACCGGCCCCGCGCCGCTATCCCGCGCCTGAGCGCCGCCCAGTCGACCCCGCCGACGTTGAGCACCAGCGTGTCCGCCTGCCGCTGGTCGACGCCGAAGCGCTCCCAACCGAAGTCGAACGGCGCGCCGGCGGCGGCGGCGAGGTCGGCGTTGGCGGAGGCGTCGATGACCTGCAACGCGTTGACGGCCACGCGCCGAGCCCCGAGCGTCAGGCCGCGGAGCCGACCGGACTCGAGCCGCGGCGCCACCGAGCCGACGCCACGCCATACCTCCACGCCCGCCTCGTCGAGCAGCCGCTCGAAGGCGCGCTCGGCCCTGAGGACGTCGAACGCGTCGTGGGCGCCCACGAGGCGCCACCACCGCTCGAACAATCCGCGCTGGTAGTTGAACGGTTGCGTGCGCATGTCGAGCATGTTCAGCTCGCCGAGGACGAACAGGCCGCCGAGGCGGACGTCGCCTGTCACGAGGAGCGTGCGCGCCCCCTCCTCGGCGGCGGCCACGGCGGCGACGATCCCCTCCGGTTCGCTCCCGTACACGACGACGTCGAAGTAGGCCGTCCCGCCCGCGCCGGGGTCGCTGGGGCCAAGTCGGCTCGACCCCCCGGCCGGCGCCTGCGCGGCGCCGTGCGCCGCCAGCGTAACCAGCAGCGTAGCGAGGGCGACCCGCAGGGCCATCAGGCCTCGCGGCTCCTGTTGCGGGTCACGAGCTCGCCCAACACCGTCGTGGCGACGGCGGTCGCCGCCCTCGGGCGGGCAAGTTCGGCGCAGTCGGCGCGCATCTCCTCCAGGCGCGCCGGCGCCTCGAGCAGGCGCCGCAGCTTGTGGCCGAACGTGGCTATGGGCTCCACCCGCACGGCGACGCCGTGCTCGAGTAGCACGTTGGCGTTTATCTCCTCCTGCAGCGGGTACGGGCTCACGAGCATCATGGGGAGGCGTGCCGCGAGGGCCTCGCTGCTGGTGAGTCCGCCCGGCTTGGAGATCAGGATGTCGGCCGCCGCCATGCGCGTGGGCATGTCGGTCACCAGGCCGGCCACCGTGTAGCCGATGGGCCCGCTGACGCGCTCCACGTAGGAGCGGGCCAGCGATAGCAGCTCGCTGCTGCGGCCGCACACGACCATCACGTGGAGCGGCCAGCGGAACGCCACGACCTGATCGAGGATTGCCTGGAGGGTCTTCTCGCCAAGGCCGCTCGCCAGCACCAGCAGCAACTCGCGGTCGCCCGGCACCTGGAGCAGCGCGCGCGCCTCGGCGCGGCCCGGCAGCTCGCTGAAGCGCGCGTCGATCGGGATGCCCGTCACGCGGACGCGGTGCTCGTCGACGCCGGCCGCCAACAACTGCGCCCGCACGTCGTCGGAGGCGACGAAGTAGCGCGCGATGCCCGGCTGCAGCCAGAAGGCGTGAGCTGTGAAGTCCGTGATCACCTCGGCCTGCGGCAGCGGCCGGTGCCGGCGCATGCGGCCCGACACGATCTCGGCGCCGAGGAAGTGGGTGTGGACGACCACGTCGGGGCGGTACCTGTCGATCATGCGCGGCACCTCGTACGACAGCAGACGCGTGACGCGCGCCCGCAGGCGCTGCTGCACGCTCTTGAGCTCGCTCGGTCGCCTGTCGAGGCGGCGGCCGACCCACTCGACGAGGTCGGGGACGGTCCGGACCAGGTCGAAGTATGCCTGGCGGTAGAGCCGCCGGAACGGCACGGCGGTGTGTTCGAGGAGGTCGACGTGTGACGCCACCGCCCCCTCAGCCTCCAGGGCCGCGTGCAGGGCGTTGCCCGCGGCCACGTGACCTCCGCCGATGGACGCCGACAGGATCAGCACGCGCGTCGGGTCAGCCACAGGCGGAGCATAGCAAGGCCGTCGCGGCCGGAGCGGGCGCCCCTGCGGGCGTCCCTACGGGCGCCCCTGCGGGCGTCCCTACGGGCGCGCCTACGGGGGGTGATAGCATCCTGGCGGAGGGTCAGATGCCCAGAACCTGGCTGCTGGTGGCCACCTCGCTGCTGCTCTTGGGAGGCTGCGTGCCGACCTCGGCGTTGAAGATGCACGACCTCTACGTCTACGGCGTCGAGAACGCGCGCTACACCTACTTCTACGGCCAGACCGGGGAGCTGCTATACGGCAATCGGTCACTCACGTTGGCGGAGCCGGACGCCGCGCAGGCCGGCGGCGGGCGACCGTTCGCCGTGGCCGGCGCCCTCATGGTCGACGGCGGGCCGTACCTGCGCCAGTCACTCGAGCGCCTCGAGGGGGCGCCTATCGCCGTGAGCCGCTTGCTCTTCACGACGGACGTGCGCCTGGAGCTCGGCGCCGACGTGAGCGAGGTCGTCTACTTCGACGGTCAGTCGTACCTGCGCCTCCTCGACGAGGGGCAGGCCGGCACCGTCCAGCGCGTCGTGCCGAGACCGCGCCTCAACCGGCTGAGGGGCCTCGGCGAGCTGAGCGGCGCCGAAGCCGACGCGCTGGCCGCGGCTCTGGAGGCGCGGGGCCGGCCGTTCGCGCTCGCAGTGCTTCCCACGGCGAGCCTGCCGACCCACCCCGTCGACGGCCTCTCGGAGCACAGCCGAACCGGGGTGTTCGTCCAACTCGGGGTGGAGGTCAGCGAGGAGGTCGCCGGCGGCGCCGCCGAGGAGCTCACGTGGGAGGTGGTGGCGCGCGGCAGCCAGGCCGTCGGGTTCCAGGGCGCCAGTTACCAGCTCGTCACGAGCCGGGACGAGCTCATCGCCCTGTGGCAGCGCGCCTACGGCAGCCAGCTGACGGTGCCCCCGCTGCCCGAGCTCGACTACCGCCGCGAGACCGTCGTGGCGCTCTTCCTCGGCAGCAAGCCCACGGGCGGTTACGGCGTCGACGTCGTCGACGCGCGCGACGAGGGGGGCGAGCTCTACCTCGACCTGCGGCTGACCGAGCCCGGTCCCGGCACCATCACCACCCAGGCGCTCACGAGCCCGTGGCTGGTCCTGCGCGTGCTGCGCGCGGGTTACCAGGCCGCATGGCTGCGCGACGCGGCGAGTGGCAACCTCGTGGGGGTGGCCAGGCGGGAACAGTGACGAGGGCCTGAGCCGCCGGCAGCCTCAGGTGAGGGCGAGCGGATCGAAGAGCCGGCGGTACTCCTCGTTGGCGTAGCGGTCGGTCATGCCGGCGATGTAGTCGGTGACGGCCCGCTCGAGCCCGAGCTCGGGCGCCTGGGCGGCCACGTCGGGCGGCAGCATGTCGGGCGTCTCGACGTAGGCGTGGTAGATGCGCTCGAGTATGAGGTGCGCCTTGCGCGTCATGCGGATCAAGCGGTGATGGAAGTAGAAGTTGGCGTAGAGGTACTCCTTGAGTTCACCCAACCGCCGCGCCATGCCTTCCGACGGCGCCAGCAGTTTGCCGGGCGCCTGCCGCACCCCGTCGAGGTCCGTGACCTCCCGCTCGGTCAGGCGCGCGTGAGTGGCGTGGACGACGTCTGTGATAACGTCGCCCAGCAGCTCGCGGATGAGGACGTAACGCTGCGACGAGTCGAAGCGCTCGGCGCTCAACCCCAGGCGTGAGAACAGCTCGCCCACGATCGGGACCTCCGCCACCCCGGCCGGCCGCAGGTGGCCGGAGCGCAGGCCGTCGTCGAGGTCGTGCGCGTTGTAGGCGACCTCGTCCGCCACGTTGACGACCTGCGCCTCCAGCGACGGCTGCACGTCCGGCTCCCAGCTCGGGTCGGGCACGTCGTACTCCGTCTCGTGCTTCATGATGCCCTCGAGCGTCTCCCACGTGAGGTTGAGGCCGGGGAAGCCCGGGTAACGCCGCTCGAGCTTCGTGACGATGCGCAGGCTCTGCCGGTTGTGGTCGAAGCCGCCGACCCCCGCGGCGAGCGTGTCGAGCGACTTCTCGCCCGCGTGCCCGAACGGCGGGTGCCCCAGGTCGTGCGCCAGGGCTATCGTCTCGCTCAGGTCTTCGTTCAGCCCGAGCGCTCGCGCGATGCTCGTGGCGACCTGCGCCACCTCGAGCGTGTGGGTGAGGCGCGTGCGGTAGTAGTCGCCCTCGTAGTTGACGAACACCTGCGTCTTGTACTCGAGGCGCCTGAACGCGCTCGTGTGCACGACCCGGTCGCGGTCCTTCTGGAACGCCGTCCGGTAGGCGCTCTCGCCCTCGGCGTGGATGCGCCCGCGCGAGCCCGCCGCCAGGGTGGCGTACGGCGCCAGGGTCTGCCGCTCGTTGCGCTCGAGCTGTTCACGCGTCATCAGCATGGTGGCGGTACCATACCAAGCCATGCGAACGACCCTGCTCGCCGAGTTCCTCGACACCTGCGTGCGCACCGCCCACGAGGCCGGCCGCCTCACCCTCGGCTACTTCGGCACCGACCCGGAGGCCGAGTTCAAGGCGGACGACTCGCCCGTCACCCAGGCCGACAGGGCCGCCGAGGAGCTGATCCGGGCGCGGCTGGAGGCGGCCTACCCCGACCACGGGCTGGTGGGTGAGGAGTGGGGGGTGGCGCGCGAGTCGGCCCCCCTCAAGTGGTACATCGACCCGATCGACGGCACCAAGAGCTTCATGCGCGGCGTGCCCCTCTACGCCGTGTTGCTCGGCCTCGAGGAGGAAGGGGAACCGGTCGTCGGCGCCGCTTACTTCCCGGCCCTCGGAGAGATGCTCTACGCCGCCAAGGGCCTTGGCGCTCACCTCAACGGCCGCCGCGTCCGCGTGAGGGACACGCCGACGCTGGCGCGGTCGTTCGTGTCGTTCACGGACGCGGCCTCGTTCGCGCCCCACGGGCGCGCCGCCGCCTGGGAGCGCATCGCCGCCGCCAGCTACTACCGCGTCGGCTGGTCGGACGCCTACGGCCACGCCCTCGTCGCCTCCGGGCGCCTGGAACTCATGCTCGACCCCGTGCTGAACCCGTACGACGCCGGACCGTTCGGCGTCATCCTGCCCGAGGCCGGCGGCTACTTCGGCGACTGGAGCGGCCGGCCCGGCATCCACGGCGGCGAGGGCCTTAGCACGTCGCTGCGGCTCCTGCCGGAGGTGCTCGCCCTGATCGCGGGCTGAGCCGCGCCGCGCCGCCGCCGCGGAGGGCGCCCTCCGCGACGCCCGCTCGTACCCCGCCGACCGGCGCGAGGGCGAGGCGGTAGTAGACTCGTTGCCGATGGACCAGACCCCGAGACGCCAGACTCCGACGACCTGGGTGGGCGGCGTCCCCGTGGGCGCCGGCCACCCCGTCGTCGTGCAGTCGATGACGAACACCGACACGGCCGACGCCGCCGCCACGGCGGAGCAGGTGGCCGCGCTGTGGCGGGCCGGCAGCGAGATCGTGCGCGTGACCGTCAACGACACGCGCGCCGCCGCGGCCGTCCCGGAGCTGAGGGAGCGCCTCGCCGACATGGGCGTGACGGCGCCCATAGTTGGCGACTTCCACTTCAACGGCCACGCGCTGCTCACCGCCCACCCCGCCATGGCCGCCAACCTCGACAAGTACCGCATCAACCCAGGCAACGTGGGGCCGGGCAGGCGCCACGACGCGAACTTCCTGACCATCATCGACGTGGCGAAGGACAACGGCAAACCCGTGCGGATCGGCGTCAACTGGGGCTCGCTCGACCAGGCGCTGCTCACGAGCATGATGGACGACAACGGCAGGTTGCCCGAACCGAAGCCCGGGCACGAGGTACTGCTGGAGGCCCTCATCGAGTCCGCGCTGCGGTCCGCCGAGGCGGCCGAGGCGCACGGCCTGGGGCACGACCGCATCGTCCTGAGCGCCAAGGTGAGCGGCGTGCGCGACCTGTGGGAGGTCTACCGCCGCCTGGCCGCGCGCTGCGACTACCCGCTCCACCTCGGCCTCACGGAGGCCGGCATGGGCGTGAAGGGGACCGTCTCGAGCACGGCGGCCCTGGCGCCCCTCTTGGCCGAGGGGATCGGCGACACCATCAGGGTGTCCCTCACGCCGGACCCGGGGGCGCCGCGGGAGCGCGAGGTGGAGATCGCCCAGGAGGTACTGCAGGCGCTCGACCTGCGGCGCTTCGCCCCGAGCGTGACGGCGTGCCCGGGGTGCGGTAGGACCACCAGCACGCTGTTCCAGGAGATGGCCCGCGACATCCAGGCGCACCTCAAGGCGGCCATGCCCGCCTGGAAGGAGCGCTACCCGGGCGTCGAGGGGCTCAAGGTGGCCGTCATGGGCTGCGTGGTGAACGGCCCCGGCGAGTCGAAGCACGCCGACATCGGCATCAGCCTGCCGGGCACCGGCGAGTCGCCCCGCGCGCCGGTCTACCAGGACGGCAAGCTGCTGACCACGCTGCAAGGCCCCGACATCGCCGGCGACTTCAACCGCCTCCTCGACGACTACGTCAGGACCCGCTACGGCGTCCCCGACCCCGCCGGCGCCTGACCGACCCGGCCGCCTGCGCGTATGGTGAGGGCATGAAGATCTACACACGCACGGGCGACGATGGCAGCACCGCCCTGTTCGGCGGGGCGCGCGTGGGCAAGGACGACGCGCGGGTGGAGGCCTACGGCACCGTGGACGAGGCCAACGCGGCGCTCGGCCTGGCGCGAGCCGAGCTGGCACGGGACGCCGCGGCGGCAGCCGCCACGGGGGGCGCCGACGCCAAGGCGGGCTTCGCCAAGCTCGACGCCGACCTGGCGCGGCTGCAGAGCCTGCTCTTCGACCTCGGGGCGGACCTCGCCACCCCCGGCGGCACGCGGACGCGCGCCTTCATCCAACCGATACTGCCGGAGGACGTCGAGCACCTCGAGGCGCTCATCGACGAGTACTCGCTCGAGTTGCCGCCGCTCACGCACTTCATACTGCCGGGTGGCACCCCGGCATCGGGTGCGTTCCAGCTGGCGCGCGCCACCATCCGCCGGGCGGAACGGCACGCGGTCGCGCTCGCCCGCGGGGAGGAGGTGGGGGAGAGCGTGCTGCCGTTACTCAACCGGCTCTCCGACCTGTTCTTCGTGCTGGCACGCGTGGCGTGCCTGCGGGCCGGGGTGCCGGAGGTCATCTGGCAGGCGCGCAAGCCCGAGCGCAAGCGCCCCGCGGACGGCTAGACGCGCCCCTTCAACTCACGGACGGCACCGAGGCCGCGCCGGTCCAGTTCGGCCGACAGGCCCGCCAGGACGTCGGTGACGACGCGAGGACCGCGGTAGACGAACGAAGTGTAGAGCTGAAGGAGGTCCGCGCCGGCCCTGAAGCGGTCGAGCGCGTCGGCGGGTCCCGCGATCCCGCCGACCGCCACCACCGGCAGCTGGGTGCGCGCGCGGACCAGTTCCAGCACGCGCAGGGCGCGCCGCGCCAGCGGACGGCCCGACAGGCCGCCCTCCTGGGTGCGGTGGGGGGAGGCGAGCTCGGCGCGCGCCAGGGTGGTGTTGGTGGCGATCAACCCCGCCGCGCCACCCCGCTCGGCCGCCTCGACGAGCTCGGCGATCTCGTCGTCGCTGAGGTCGGGGGCGAGCTTGACGAGGACCGGCTTGGCTCCCAGTTCGGTCCTCAGCTCGGCCGCCACGCGCAGGAGCGCCAGGAGCGGCTCGGTGCGCTGCAGGGCGCGCAGGCCCGGGGTGTTCGGCGACGAGACGTTAAGTGTCAGGTAGTCGGCCACCCGCCAGACCTCGCCTAGCGCGGCGCGGTAATCGTCGGCGGCGCTCTCGGCTCGCGCGACGCGCGACTTGCCCACGTTCACTCCCAGCACGACGCCGGGCACGCGCCCGCGGTCGAGGCGTGCCAGGCGCGCGGCCAGCGCGGCGGCGCCCGCGTTGTTGAACCCCATGCGGTTGACGAGGGCCTCGTCCTCCACCAACCTGAAGAGGCGCGGCCGGGCGTTGCCGGGTTGAGGCAGCGCCGTCACGCTGCCGACCTCCACTGCCCCGAAGCCGAGCGCTGCCAGGGCGGGGAACGCCACGCCGTCCTTGTCGAGGCCGGCCGCCAACCCCAGCGGGTTCGGGAAGCGGAGCCCGAACGCCTCGACGGCCAGGCGCGGGTCGGGCGCGCCGCGCGTCATGGCCATGAGGCGCGGGAGCGCGGCGCTGCGGCTCGCGAGGGCCAACCCGCCCATCACCAGGTCGTGGGCGCGCTCCGGCTCCAACCGGAACAGCAAGCGTTTGGCTTGTGAGTAGACGTTCATGAGTGACCTCGCCCCGCTCGCGACCGGCCGGCCCGGCGGCGCCCAAGCTTACCCGGGTGCGCCCAGGGCGCGCCCTGGGTGCGCCCAGGGCGCCCCCGGGTGCCGTGGTAACGTCGCTCGGTGCAGGAGTCCGAGCAGTTCCTGGTCGACCAGGCGCGCTTCCAAGGGTCGCTGACGGAGCTGGCGCACGCGCTGCGCACGCAGACGCTCGCGCCGGCGGACGTCGACCTCTACCTGCTGGTGCGCGCCTACCTCGACTACTTCGGACGCCACGCCGCCGCGGACCTGGAGCTGGCCACGGAGGCCCTCCCGCGGGTGGCACAGGTCATCGAGCTCAAGACGCGGCTCCTCCTGCCCAAGCCTCCCCGAGAGGACCACGGCGACGAGGTCGACGATGTGAGCGCCGCCCTCGAGGCGGTGGCGCTGCTGGAGGAGCTGGAGGAGGCGATCCTGTTCCTGCGCCGCCGGCGCGAGGAACGGCGCATCGTCGTGCCGGCCGTGGCTCGGCCGCCCGACTACCCGCGCCGCGAACGCCCCCTCAGGGTCACGCCGCGCGACCTCGCACGGCTGGCGGGGCGCTACCGCGTCGGGGGCTACTTCGAACTGGCGCTCGAGCGCCTCACCCTGGCCGGGGTGGCGCGTCGTGTCCTGAGCGCGCTGCGGCGGGCGGGGCGCGCGCCGCTGTTCGACCTGCTGGATGCGCGCGACTGGCCAACGCGCACCGTGGGCCTGGCTGCGCTGCTGGAGCTGCTCCGCGAGGGTCGAGTCACGGCCGAGCAGGCAGAGCCTTACGGTCCCATCGTCGTCGCCGGTGCGACGCGGGGAGTGCCCACCGGGGGCGCCGACGACGACCCGGCTCCCGCCGAGCCCGAGGACGACTGGGCCGGCCCGGCACGCTCCGAGGCGCCGGCCCGCGTGGGCGCCGGCGGCTAGGGCCGCGGCGCGGCCTCCGCAAGCCCCGACCGGGGCCGTCAGGCCAGCGCCTTGCCCCGCTCGCGTTTGCGCATGTTCGGGTCCAAGACGCGCTTGCGCAGCCGCAGCGACCGCGGCGTGACCTCGAGCAGCTCGTCGTCGTCGAGGTACTCGAGCGCCTCCTCGAGCGTAAGGCGCTTGGGCGGCGTGAGCAGCAGGTTGTCGTCGGAGCCCGCGGCGCGCACGTTGGTGAGCTTCTTGTTCTTGCAGACGTTGACGTCGAGGTCGCCCATGCGCGCGTTGGCGCCCACGATCATCCCCACGTACACCTCGGTGCCGGGGTCGATGAAGAAGATGCCGCGGTCCTCGAGCTTGAAGAGGCTGTAGGCGAAGGCCTCGCCCGCCTCCATCGACACGAGCGAGCCGTGGTTGCGCGTGGTGACCTCGCCCGCGAACGGTTCGTAGCCGTCGAACGTGTGGTTGAGTAGCCCCTCCCCCTGCGTCATGGAGAGGAACAGGTTGCGGTAGCCGAACAGGCTGCGGCTGGGGATGCGGAACTCGAGGCGCGAGCGCGTCTCGCCCGGGTCCATGCTCACCAACACACCGCGCCGCGCCGTGAGCGACTCCATGACGCTCCCCATGGCGCCGTTGGGTATGTCGCACAGCACGCGTTCGAACGGCTCGAGCACCGCCCCCCCGTCCTCCTTCATGATCACCTCGGGGCGCGAGACGCTGAACTCGTAACCCTCGCGGCGCATGTTCTCGACCAGGATCGAGAGGTGCAGCTCACCGCGGCCGCTCACGCGGTAACGCTCGCTCCCGACGGGCTCCACGCGGAGCGCCACGTTGACGAGGAGCTCGCGCTCGAGGCGGTCGGCCAGGTGGCGGCTCGTGACGTACGTGCCCTCGCGCCCCGCGAACGGCGAGGTGTTGGGCGAGAACGTCACGCTCACCGTTGGCTCGTCCACCTCCACGGCCGGCAGCGCGGCAACGTGCTCCGGGTCGCACAGGGTGTCACCGATCGTCACGTCGCCAAGGCCCGAGAGGACGATGATGTCGCCGGGCAGCCCCGTCTCCGTCTCGATGCGGTTGAGGCCCAGGTGCGTGTACACCTTGGTGACGCGGACCTTCTCGGGCGCCTTGCCGGGCGCGACGCGGACGACCGTGTCGCCGGGCCGGACGGTGCCGTCGAGCACGCGGCCCAACGCCAACCGCCCCAGGTAGTCGGAGTAGTCGAGGTTGGCCACCTGGAACCGGAACGGGGCGTCGGGGTCGGCCTTGGCCGGCGGCACGTGGTCGTGGATGACCTGGAAGAGCGGCGCCAGGTCGGTGCCGGGGGCGTCGCCCTCGCGCCAGGCGCGCCCCTCGCGCGCCACGGCGTGGATGATGGGGAAGTCGAGCTGGTGGTCGTCCGCGCCAAGGTCGACCATCAGGTCGAACGTCAGCGACGCCACCTCGTCGGGCCTGGCGTCGCGCTTGTCGACCTTGTTGATGACCACGATCGGCTTGAGGCCCCGGGCGAGCGCCTTCTTGAGCACGAAGCGCGTCTGCGGCATGGGCCCCTCGGCGGCGTCGACCAGGAGGAGCACGCCGTCGACCATCGTCAGCGCCCGCTCGACCTCGCCCCCGAAGTCGGCGTGGCCGGGCGTGTCGACGATGTTGATCTTCTCGCCCTTCCACTCGACGGCGGTGTTCTTGGCGAGGATGGTGATCCCCCGTTCGCGTTCGATGTCGCCCGAGTCCATCACGCGTTCCGCCACCTGTTGGTTGGCGCGGAAGACGTTCGACTGGCGCAAGAGCCCGTCGACGAGCGTGGTCTTGCCGTGGTCGACGTGGGCGATTATGGCGACGTTGCGATGGTTCATTGGCTCTCCGTGTTCGCTTTGCCCTGCAGTTGACGCGGGCGGAACGGGAGAGTATAGCGGACGGGCGCGCTACCTGGGGTCGCGAACGCGCGTCCGCCCGGTGGCGGGGGCGAGGGCCCGAACCGGCGGGTAAGCTGGGGTCATGAGCGAACAGCGAGCGGACATCGGCCTGGTCGGCCTCGCCGTCATGGGCCAGAACCTGGTGCTCAACATGACGGATCACGGTTTCTCCGTGGCCGTGTACAACCGCACGGGTGCCGTCACGGAGGAGTTCATGGCGGGACCGGCGGCGGGCAGGCGGGTGACGGGCCACCACGACCTCGCCACGCTGGTGGCCGCCCTCGAGCGTCCGCGCCGGGTGATGTTGATGGTCAAGGCCGGCGCCGCCGTGGACGCCGTGATCGACGAACTCGTGCCGCTGCTCGAGCGGGGCGACGTGATCATCGACGGCGGCAACTCCAACCACCTCGACTCCAGCAGGCGCTCCCGCGCCCTGCGCGAGGCGGGCCTACTCTACGTCGGCACGGGCGTGTCGGGCGGTGAGGAGGGCGCGCGCACCGGCCCGTCCATCATGCCGGGCGGGCACGCCGAGGCCTGGCCCCTCGTGAGGGACGTGCTGCAGGCCATCGCGGCCAAGGTCGACGGCGCGCCGTGCTGCGAGTGGATGGGGGAGGACGGCGCTGGGCACTTCGTGAAGATGGTGCATAACGGCATCGAGTACGGGGACATGCAGCTCATCGCCGAGGCGTACGATCTGCTCGCGACGGTCGGCGGTCTCGACGCGGCCGCCCTCGCCGCCCTCTTCGCCCGCTGGAACGAGGGCGTGCTCGACAGCTACCTGGTGGAGATCACGGCGCGGATCTTCGAGCACGTCGAGCCCGACGGCGAGGCGCTGGTGGAGAAGATCCTCGATTCGGCGGGCCAGAAGGGCACGGGCAAGTGGACGGCCGTCGACGCCTTGAACCTAGGAGTGCCGCTCACGCTCATCGCCGAGGCGGTGTTCGCGCGTTACCTCTCCGCGCGCACGGACGAGCGCGCGGCGGCCTCTAGCGTCCTTGCCGGGCCGCCCGGCGCTCAGCGCCCCGACGCCCGCGAGCTCGAGGTCGACCTGGAACAGGCCCTCTACGCCGCCAAGATCGCCTCGTACGCCCAGGGTTTCATGCTGCTTCGCGCCGCGGCGGAGGAGTTCGCCTGGCACCTGGATTACCGCGCCGTCGCCCGCATCTGGCGGGGCGGCTGCATCATCCGTTCGCGCTTCCTCAACGACATCGCGGCCGCCTACGAGGCCGACCCCGACCTGGCCAACCTGCTGGTGGTGCCCTTCTTCGCGCGGGCGCTGAAAGCGGCGCAGGGCGGCTGGCGCCGCAGCGTGACTCGGGCCGTGGCGGCCGGCGTGCCGCTCCCCGCGATGGGAGCGGCGCTCGCCTTCTACGACGGCTACCGCCGGGCGCGCCTGCCGGCCAACCTCATCCAGGCGCAACGCGACTTCTTCGGCGCCCACACCTACGAGCGCCTCGACCGCCCGCGCGGGCAGCACTTCCACACCGACTGGACGGGCCACGGCGGCAAGACGACCTCGGGCACGTACGAGGCCTGAACGGAGGGCCACTAGCGCCACCGACGGCGTCGCAAGCAGCCGGCGGTAGGCCGGGAGCGCCGGCCGGCGCGACGGGGGGGTTAACCTGGCTCCTCGGTCCGGACCGCACCCCGACCGACCGCGACCAAAGGAGCTCAGGTGTCCGATCCCACCGAACCGACGATGACCGTCTACACCACGACGTGGTGCCCCGACTGCCACGCCCTGAAGGCGTTCCTCACCGCCAAGGGCATCGCCTTCACGGAGGTGAACATCGAGGAGGACCCGGAGGCGCTCGAGCTCGTCATGCGGCTGAACGCGGGCAAGCGCAGCGTGCCGACGGCCGTCGTCGGGGACGTGGCGGCGAGCCTCTCCAACTTCTCGACGGGTAAGGCGCACGAGCTGCTCGCACGGGCCGGGCTCGCGCCGGGTTGACCGCGGACCACGGCACCCCCGCGCGCCGCTTGCGCTTTGGCGCACATGGTAGCGTCCCGGGCATGGCCGTGAGCGGGAGGCGAGAGGAGCGGGAGGCCGCGACCGATAGGGCGGAGCGCGTACGCGCCATGTTCTCCGACATCGCGCCCACCTACGACCTCCTCAACCGGGTGTTGTCGCTCGGCGTCGACGGCCGTTGGCGCGCGGAGGCCGCGCGCTCGGCGCTTGCCGCCGTGCCCGTCGGCGGTTCGGTGCTGGACGTGGCCACGGGCACTGGCGACCTGGCCATCGCGCTCAAGCGCGCCAGACCCGACGCCGACGTCGTGGGCGTCGACTTCGCGGCGCCCATGCTCGAGCTTGCCCGCGACAAGGCCGCCAAGCGCGGCGTGGCCGTGCGGTTCCTGCCTGGCGACGGCACGGCGCTTCCGTTCGAGGCGGGCTCGTTCGACGCCGTCACCATCGCCTACGGGCTGCGCAACTTCGCCGACCCCGACGCGGGTCTGCGGGAGTTCAGGCGCGTCCTGCGACCCGGCGGGCGGCTCGCGGTCCTCGAGTTCCCGCCCCCGCCGGAAGGCCTCTTCGGGGCGCTGTTCCGCTTCTACTTCAGGGCGGTCCTGCCGCGGGTAGGCCGGCTGGTGTCGGGCGCGCCCGGCGCCTACGCGTACCTGCCGGAGTCGGTGCTCGCGTTCCTGACGCCGGAGGCGTTGAAGGAGCGCATGGTCGCTTCCGGTTTCGCGGCGGTAGAGTACCGGCTGCAGACCTTCGGGGTCTCCGCGTTGCACGTGGCGGGCGTCGGATCCGAACCTGTGGAGGGTGAGCATGACTGACGAGTTCGAGGTCGCTCGCGAGGCGCGGACACCGCCGCCCGGTCCGGGCACGGAGCGTCGGCCTGCGCCTCTGGCCCTGCCTGCGGGTGACGACGGCGGCTTCGAGGTGAACACCGACCCGATGCTCTTCGACGCCTCTTTCGAGGAGGGCGAGGACGGGCACGACCGGCGTTTCTCGCTGGCCATCGACCACCTGAAGGGGACCGTCAAGGGCCGGGCGTACGACAACGACGTGATGCGGCTGCGTGTCGGGCCCGGCGGTTACTACACCCAGTCGCAGCGCTTCCCGGCAGCGTTCTTCGGTGACACCGCCAGGGCGAAGGTCAGCTTCGTGACGGAGGCGGAGGCGGCCGCCACGGTGTGGGAGGCCGTAGCGCACTACCGGTCGGAGGAGGCGAGGTCGCTCCTCTGCGTCTACTCGGGCGAGGAGGTCCCCGACTTCTTCCTCGGGTACCGCGTGAACGACGATCAGCGTTACGAGATCGGTCACCTGACGCGCGCCGTGCCGCTCCACATGCGGGTGCTGTTCGAGGCGGCGGAGGTGGTCCCGCTCGTCGGCGCCCGCGCCGGCACCGTCATCTACCAGCGCACGCGCACGGGCAAGCACGTCGTCGTGAGGGCGCCGGGCCGGCGCCGACCCTTGCTGCTCGGCGCCGGCCTGCACTGAACGGACGGAGGGCGTGACCGCCGGGCTCCTCGTCGTCGGGGGCGGCATCGCCGGCTGCGAAGCGGCGTTCGCGGCGGCTCGCGCCGGCACGGACACCGTCCTGGTCACGACGAGCCTGGACACCCTCTACGTGATGGCACACGGCGCCCGCGAGCTGCGGCCACCGCCCGGCAGCCTAATGGCCGCGTGTCTCGGCGGTGCGGAGCGGGCCGCGGCCAACGGCGCGCGCCTGCGGCGCGAGGCGAAACGGCTTCTCGAGCGCGAGCCCCGCCTGCACCTGCTTCAGTCCACCGTCTCCGAGCTGCTGGTGGAGGAGGGCGTAGTAGTGGGCGCGGGCACCTGGGAGGGACCCGTCATCCGCGCTTCTCGCGTGGCGCTCTGCGTCGGCAGCTTCCTCGGCGCCCGCCTGAGAGTCGGCGCGAGCGTGGAGCACGCAGGTCGCCTCAGCGAGATGGCGTACGACGACCTGCGCGACGACCTGGTGCGCCGCGGCTTCGCGCTTAGGCCGGAGAGGCTGGCGCTGGACGGGGCGGGTGGGGCGCTGCCGTACACCGTTCACTTCGACGTGCTGACTGCAGCCGAGGTGGGGGAGGGTCGCCACGCGGCTCCCCGGCTGGCGGGCCTATACGCGGCCGGCGCGTGCCTGGGGCGCTTCGGGTACGAGGCCTGCGCCAGCGACGGCATGGCGCTGGCGGCGGCGGTGCTGGGCGCCGGCGACGGCGCTCAGTCTGGGCGGGCCGCTCCCGGCGCGCTGCTCTTGTAGGCCTTCGTGTCGTCCCGGGCCGTCGTGTAACGCTCCATCTTCCCGAGCTCCGACGCGAGCGCCCACACCACCCGCGCCCCGTCGGGCGTGCTGGCTAGCAGGCGGTACTGGTAGGGCGGCTGCGGCGACGTCGTGCTTATCACGTACCGCTCGCCGCGGTAGAGGACCTCTTCGCCAGTGCTGAAGCTCACCATGCCCGTAGCCTACCCTCGGGCGTCGCCGCGGTGCAGGGGAGAACGCCCCGCCCCCGCTCCGACGAGGCGCTCGTGCTCCTCGAGCATGCAGCGGTCCTGCACCACCTCTATCCCTGCCGCCGCCAGCGTGGCGGCGGCCGCGTCGTTGCGGATGCCCTGCTGGAACCACACGACCTTCGGCAGTGGCCGCATCGCCAGGAGGTCGGGCAGGTGCGCGGGGATGTCGGCCGGGCGCCTGAACACGTCGACCACGTCCACGGGCGTGTCGAGCTCGGCCAGCGTCGCGCGCACGGCGCTGCCGAACAGCTCCGCGCCGGTGGCCGCGGGGTTGACGGGCAGGATCCGGTAGCCGTGCCGCATCAGGTAGGCCGGCACGAAGTGCGCGGGCTTCTCGTCCTTGGTGCTTGCCCCGAGGACGGCCACCACGCGGCTCTCCTCGAGGATCCGTCTCAGGTCTGCGTCGGCCGGTTCCATGCCTCAATCTATCGCCACCGCCGCCGGCCGCGTGTCGGTGGCCGACCCACCCTGCCGCGGCGCCCCACCGTCACGTGCGATGCTGGCGAGGTGGCTGAGCTAGGCGGCGCGGCGGCGCGGGGGGCGGGCGGTGGTGGGCGCAGGTTGAGCCGCGCCCGCTGGCGCGCGGCCATGGCGACACTCACGGCGGCGCTCCTCGTGGGGGCCTTCATGCTCGTGAACGTGCCCCTGGTGGGCGCGTGGCTCTACGAGACGCGCTTCGACCTCAGCGCGGCCCGCCTCCCTGCTGCCGCGCAGGTCACAGCGAGCGACCGCCTGTTGGTCTTCGCGCCCCACCCCGACGACGAGGTGTTGTGCTGCGGGGGGTTCATCCAAGAGGCCCTCGCGGCGGGGGCACTCGTGCGGGTCGTCTACGTCACGGCGGGCGACGCCTTCGAGCTGGCGGCGGTGGTCGCCGAGCGGGAGCTCGGGCGCCGGGGCAGCGCCATGGTCAAGCTCGGCCGCTTGCGCTTCGGTGAGGCGCAGGCCGCGATGGGCGTCCTGGGGCTGGCTCCCGGCGACCTGACGCTCCTGGGGTTCCCCGACCGCGGCCTGCGCGAGCTGGTGATCGGCCCGGCGGACCGGGTGTACACGTCCCCGTACACCCTGCGCTCCAGCGTGCCGTACGAACAGGCGCGCTCGCCGGGCCTCGCGTACACGGGAGCCGAGCTGCGTGCCGAGGTCGCCGCCGTCATCGAGGAGTTCGCTCCCACACTCGTGCTCGCGCCGACGTTGCGCGACAGGCACCCCGACCACCGCGCCGTCGGGGCCGTCGTGGCCGAGGCGTTGGCGGCGACTGGTCACCTCGACAGCGGCCGGTGGTACATCGTCCACGGCGACCCCGAGTGGCCGCTGCCGAAGGGCGTCCACCTGCGGCAGCCGCTCTTCCCACCGCTACGGGCGCGTGAGCTGCCCTGGGAGCGCGTCGACCTCGAGCCGGAGTGGGAGGTCACGAAGCTCCAGGCCATCTACGAGTACCGCAGCCAGGTGACCATGATGAAGCGCTACCTGCAGTCGTTCGCCAAGCGCAACGAGCTTCTCAGTCGCGCCCCCGAGTAGCGGCCGGGCCGCCCGCCGGAGCGGGAGTGGCGTTGTGCCGTGCCGCGCCGTTCTGCTAGAATCGAGCGCTGTTTGTGACGCTGGCGCGCGGTGTCCCGCGCGAACCGTGGGCGCGCAGTGAGACGCCGGCCCGAGCAGCAACTCGCCCAGGAGGTGGAGTCCATTTCGAAAGAGCTGAAGGTGAACGAGCAGATCCGCATGCGCCAGGTGCGCCTCATCGGTTCCGACGGTCAGCAGGTCGGCATCGTCGAGACCCGTGACGCGCTCCGCATGGCACGCGAGGAAGACCTCGATCTCGTCTTAGTGGGCGAGGCCGCGCAGCCGCCGGTCGCCAAGCTGATGGATTACGGCAAGTACCGTTTCGAACTCCAGCAGCAGACCAAGGACGCGCGCCGCCGCTCGCGCCAGCAGGAGATGAAGTCGATCAAGTTCCGCGTGAAGATCGACGATCACGACTACGAGACGAAGGTCAACCACATCCGCCGTTTCCTGAAGAGCGGTCACAAGGTGAAGGTGACCATCATGTTCCGCGGTCGCGAGCGCACCCACCCCGAGCTGGGGCAGGGCATCCTCAACCGCGTCGCCGCCGACGTCACCGAGCTCGCCGTCGTAGACGCCGCCCCGGTGATCGCGGGTATGGACATGAACATGATCCTTAGGCCCGCCGGAGCTCTGGTGGAGGGCTGACGCGCGCCGGTCGTCGGACCCGCCCGCCGCGCGCGACTGGCGCGGACCCCGGGTGAAGTAGTAACATCCGTGGGCCTTGCCGCCCACGGCGGCAGGTGCTCGCGCCCCGGCGCGCGCACGAGAGAGCGACTAGGAGAGAGCAAGCATGCCGAAACTGAAGACCCATAAGGGCACCAAAGCCCGTGTCAAGATCACAGGGCGAGGTAAGGTCAAGGCCATGCGCTCCGGCAAGCGGCACCTGAACTACAAGAAGTCGGGCCGCAAGATCCGCCAGGGACGCACGGACCTCATCGTCGCCAAGCCAGAGGCGGAGCGCATCAAGGCGCTCCTGCCCTACGAGTGAGGGGGCAGCGTGCCACGCGCTAGAACCGGCATCGTACGCCGTCGCCGTCACCAGAAGGTCCTGAAGCGCGCCAAGGGCTACTGGGGGTTGCGCTCCAAGAGCTTCCGCATCGCCCAGCAGACGCTCCTCAACGCGGCCGATTACGCCTACCGCGACCGCCGCGACAAGAAGGGCGACTTCCGTAGGCTCTGGATCGCCCGCATCAACGCGGCCGCGCGCCTCGAGGGGCTCAGCTACTCCCGCTTCGTCGCCGGGCTTCGCAAGGCCGGCGTGCAGCTCGACCGCAAGGTCCTCGCCGACCTGGCCGTGCGCGAGCCGTCCGCCTTCAAGGCCCTGATCGACGTCGCCCGCAACGCCTGACCGGGCCTCGTCAGTAGGGTCGAGCGCCGCCCGTGGCCGTGCCCGGGCGGCGCTTGGCGTTGGCGTGGGGGCGCCAACAAGTCGGCGGATGCGTGCCCGACGGTATGATGCCGGGGTGAACGCTCCGCCAGGCCCGCCCGACGCCCAAGCCGAGCCGGGCACGACCAAGCCGGCGCCGACTAGGACGGCGCTCGCGGAGCGGCGCGCGCGCCGGAAGGCGAACCGCCGAGCACACATCCTGGCCGTCGCGCTGGCCTCGATCGAGGAGCGCGGCCTGAAGGGCGCCACCTTCGAGCTGATCGCGAGCCGCGCCGGGGTGTCGCGCGGCACCGTCTTCAACTACTTCCCGACCAAGGAGAGCATGCTGGTCGCCTACTTCGGCGAGCAGCTCGAACTGCTCGCGCTGCGCCTACGCAGGCGCCGGCGGCGCGCCGGCTTCGACGGCCTCAGCGAGATCGCCTACCTGTTCGACGAGCTCGCCGACTTCGTGGCCGGGCACCACCAGCTCATCCTCCCTATCTCCTTCGAGCTGCTCGACCCGAACGAGGAGCGCTCGCGCGCCGCCTTCCTGGCCCTACCGCTCGTCCCCCTCCTCAGGGACGCCATCCGGCGCGCCCAGGGCGAGGGGGGCCTGCGCTCGGACCACTCGCCCGAGCGGTTGGCCCGCACGTTGGCGAACGTCTACTTCATCACGGCGCTTCAGTGGGCCGCCTACCGCCGCGATCGCTCCGTTCACGAGGAGTTCAGGCTCGCCCTGAAGCTCAGCCTCGAGGGCATGTGCTGCGCCGGCGCGGCGGGGTCCGCCGGGCCCGCCGAACGGGCACCCGGCGGCTGAGCGGGCGCGCCCGCTCAGCGGGCGCGCCCGCTGGGCGGGCGCGCCGGCTGAGCCGCTGCGCTGCCGCCGTCACGCACGGACGCGCCTGCGCTCGCGGCCC
>JACFNR010000032.1:25538-33323 GCA_019454765.1 Trueperaceae bacterium
GGCTGAGCCGCTGCGCTGCCGCCGTCACGCACGGACGCGCCTGCGCTCGCGGCCCACCACGCCCGGGCGAGGCATTATCCTGGTCGCCATGCGGATATTCCAGAACGCCGCCACCGCCATCGCCTGGTGCGAGGCGCGGGCCGCCTTCGAGCAGGGCGACGAGGCCACGCGCGAGAGCGTGCGCGAGATAATCAGGGACGTTCGCGAGCGCGGCGACGCGGCGCTCGTCGACTTCACTGCCCGCTTCGATGGCGCCGTGTTCGAGGGCGTGGTCGTGCCGAACGACCAGCTTGCCGCCGCCGAGGGCGAGCTGCCGCCCGACCTGGCATCGGCCATCCGGCTGGCCGCCGCGCGCGTGGAGGCCTATTACCGTGGCCAGGCGGAGGGCGGCTTCATGCACGCCGCCGACGGCGGCATCCTGGGGCAGCTCATCGTGCCCCTCGAGAGCGTTGGCTGCTACGTGCCCGGTGGCACGGCGCCGCTCTTCTCCACGGTCTTGATGACGGCCGTGCCGGCGCGCGTTGCCGGCGTCGAGCGCGTCGTCGTCGCCACGCCGCCCCGCGCGGACGGCAGCGTGCCGCCCGAGGTGCGCTTCGCGGCGCTCGTGGCCGGCGTCGACCAGGTGTTGCGGGTCGGCGGCGCCCACGGCGTGGCCGCCCTCGCCTACGGCACGGCGAGCGTGCGGCGCGTCGACAAGATCGTGGGCCCCGGCAACCGTTACGTCGTCGAGGCCAAGCGGCAGCTGTTCGGCGCGGTGGGGATCGAATCGCTGCCGGGCCCCACGGAGACGCTCGTCGTCGCCGACGAGGCGGCCGCGCCCACGCACGTGGTGGCTGACCTCCTGGCGCAGGCCGAACACGCACAGGCGCAGCCCGTCCTGGTCACCACCAGCCTGGCGCTGCTCGAGCACGTCGTGACCGCCCTGCCCGCCGCGGCGGCGGCGCTGCCGGCGCCGCGCGCCGCCGTGGGCTCTGTCGAGGAGCGCGGCGTGGCCGTGCTCGTCGCCGACCTGGACGAGGCCATGGACGTCGCCAACGCCTTCGCGCCCGAGCACCTGTGCCTGCTGGTCACCGACCCCTGGCGCCTCGCCGCCAGGGCGCGCAACGCCGGTGGTCTCTTCCTTGGCGCGCACAGCCTCGAGGCCCTGGGCGACTACCTGGTGGGCCCCAGCCACGTCATGCCGACGGGCGCCACGGCCCGCTTCAGCTCGTTCGTGAACCTGCGCGACTTCCAGAAGGTCGTGCCGGTGACCTACCTGACCCCCGCCCAGGTGCGCCGGTTGGGGCCGGCCGCCGCCCTGATGGCGCGCGCCGAGGGGCTCGAGGCGCACGCCAGGGCCATCGAGGCGCGCCTCGGACCGGAGGCGTGACCGGCTAGAGGAACGGGTTGCCTGCCGCCTCGGCGCCCACGGTGGTCGGGTCGCCGTGGCCCGGTAGCACCACCGTGGAGGGTGGCAGCGACAGCAGCTCCCGCCGGATGCTCGCCAGCAGCTGGTCGTGGTCGCCGAACGGCAGGTCGGTGCGGCCCACCGACCCCTTGAAGAGGGCGTCGCCCGACAAGACCACGCCCTGACCCTCCAGGTGGAAGGCGACGTGCCCCGGCGCGTGCCCCGGGGTGTGGAGAACCCGGGCCCTGACGCCGCCCGACTCAAGCTCCGCGCCGTGCACCAGGGGCGTGAAGCCGAGGGGCGGCGGCTCGATGGCAAGTCCGAACCGCGCCGCCGACGCCGCGGCCCCCTCGAGGAGCGGCTCGTCGGCCTGATGCATGTGGACGGGCGCGGGGCCCGCGCTCCGCAGCAGCCCCGCCACCCCGCCGACGTGGTCGAAGTGGGCGTGCGTCAACCAGATCGCCGCCAGGCGCCAGCCGCGCTCCGCCAGGGCAGCGCCGAGCTCCTCGCCCGCGTCACCGGGGTCCACGACGACGACCTGCCCGGCCAGCGCCAGCAGGTAGGCGTTGGCGCGCACCGGCCCGAGGGGCAGCGTGACGATCTCGACGGGAGCGCTCACCCGCGCGCCCCGCCGGCCCCACCACGCCGGAGGATGGCGCCGACGATGTCGCGGTACATCCGCAGGCGCACGCGAGCGCCGCGCCAGAAACCGCGCTTCTCCTCCTTCATCACCTGGGAAACCCCGTGGAGCGGCACGGCCACGCAGCGCCACCCCGACCTGGCGGCGTGCCTCGTGATGGCGACCTCGACGCCGTAACGGCTGCTCGCCAGCCCGGGGATGCCGAGCAGCAGCTCGCGGCGCAGGGCGCGCTGACCGTTGAGCTGCGGCGCGACCTGCTGGGCGGCGGTGGTCGCCCAGCGACCGCCAGCGAAGCCGCCGCGCGCCATGTCGGCGGCGCCGCTCAGCACAGGCCGTGCCAACGCCACGACGTGATGGGGCTCGAGCCCCACCAGGTCGGCGTCGAGCATCACGACGACCTCGCCGTCGAGAGCCGTGGCGCCGGCGTGGAGCGCGCCGCCCTTGCCGCGGTTCTCCGGGAGGGACACGACCTCGGCCCCGGCGGCCCTGGCGACGGCGGCCGTGGCGTCGGTCGAGCCGTCGTCGACCACCAGGACGCGCCGAGCGCCGGCGGCGACGGCGGCGCTCACCACGGCCGCCACGCCGCGGGCCTCGTCGAAGGCCGGTATGAGGACGTCGAAGCCGCCGGGCGCCTTGCCGCCGGTCGTCGTGGGGTGGGGCGTCGGCCCGAGGGTCGTCACGACGTGAACAGGGCGCTCAGCTCTCGGAACGTGATAAGGACGATGAGCGCCATCACGAACATGACGCCGGCGAAGTGGAACTTCTCCTCCTGACCGGGCTTGAACGGCTTGCCCCTCAGCGCCACCACCGTGGCGAGGAGCATGCGACCGCCGTCGAGACCGGGGATGGGGAGGAGGTTGAACACGCCGAGCGAGAAGTTGATCACGGCCGCGAGGAGGAGCACGCTGGCGAGGCCCACGCGCGTGGCCTGCGACACGAGCGTCACCATCCCGACCGGCCCGGCTACGTCGGCGTTGGGCGCGCCCGTCACGGCGGCGCCGAACCCGACGACGAACCCCCTCACCATCTCGGGCACGACGCGAACACCGAACGCCGCCGACTCGCGCAGCGCGGTGCCGAACGGCACCGGCGGGAGGATGGCGCCGATCTCGATGCCGAGCCTCCGCTCGTCGGAGGCGCCCTGGGGCGGCCAGGGGGTCGTGACCGTCACGCGGCTCTCGCCGCGCAGCAGCACCATGTCGAGGCGGTCGGAGCCCTGCACCGCCGCCACGATGGCGTCAGGGGCCGGGTCGGCGACGCCGTTCAGCTCAAGGACGCGGTCGCCCGCCGCGAGCCCCAAGCGCTCGGCGTTGGATCCCGGCACGACCCGCGCCACGGTGGAACCCTGCGGCACCACCGTGGCGCCCGTTATCTCCCTGAAGCCAGGCTGCATGGTGATGGCGGCCGCCAGGAGGAGGCTGCCGAGGACGTAGTTGGCGATGACGCCCCCCACCAACACCCAGAGCTTGGGCAGGAGCTTCAGCTTGGCCATGCCCTCTTCGGGGTGGTGCAGCACGCCGTCCTCGTCCACGCGCGGGCCCATGCCGGGTAGGTCGACGTACCCGCCGAGGGGCAGGAGGCTCAGACGCCACTCCGTCCCGCGCCACTTGACGCGAGCGAGGATGGGCCCGATGCCCACGCTGAACGCCCGGACGGCCACGCCGACGCTGCGCGCGTTGAAGTAGTGAGCCAGCTCGTGCACCACGACGGCGCTGGTGAGGATGAGTGCGAAGGTCAGTGCGGTAAGCATGCTCTCCCTAGGTCCCCCGGTGACCCAGTATGTCAGCCGCGCCGGTCAGGGCCGGTCTCGTAGAGGTGCCTGAGCTCCCGGACCAGGTCCGTCTTGCTCAGAAGCCCTACCACGCGGCCGCCGGCGTCGACCACCACCAGGCGTCCTAGCCTTCCCTGCGCGATGCTCCTGAGCGCGTCCAGCGCCGGGGCGCCGGGAGCGACGGTGTCGGCGGGCTCCACGATGTCGGCGACGGTGGCGTCCGGGTCGACGTCGGCCAGCTCCGCCTCCGTGAGGCGCGTCAGCGGCGCGGCGCCCTCTGCGCCGAGCGGCGCCGCCGCGAAGGGCCGACCCGGCGGCGTCTCGGCCTGCTCCGGCCCGGCGTTCCCGGCGTGCTTGGCAGCCGAGAGGCGCGCGAAGCCGAGGAGCTTCCCGGCGCCGTCGACGACGGGGTACCCGGTGTGCGGCCTGAAGTGGATGAGCTGCAGGAACTGGGTGAGGCGCATGTCGGGGGTGACCGTGATCGGGTCGCGCGTCATGAGGTCCGCCACCGTCTTGCCCTCGAACGCGCGGTTGAGGGTCGACGCCTGGGCCTCCATGCGCCCCGCGTTGTAGATGAAGAACGCGATCACGACCAGCCACAGCTGCAGGGTGAAGAAACCGTAGAGCCCGAGCAGGATCGCCATCGTGGCGCTGACGGTGACGGCCACGCTGGTGGCCCGCTCCTGCGGGAGGAAGAGCGCCAGCAGGCTGCGCAACACGCGCCCACCGTCGAGCGGGATGGCCGGCACGAGGTTGAAGAGCGCCAGGGCCACGTTCGTCACCCCCAGGTAGGCGACCACCATGAAGACGGCGCCGGCGCCGGCGCCCTGCAGCGCGGGAGCGAGCCTGAGCAGGACGAAGCCGATGACGAAGCTGACGATGGGACCGACGATGGCCACCACGGCCTCGCCGCCCCGCTGCTTGGGCATGGCGTCGAACTGCGCCACCCCGCCAAGGAACCAGAGGCGTATCTCGCGCACCTCGACGCCGTAGAGGCGCGCGACGACGGCGTGGCCGAGCTCGTGGACCATGACGCTGGCGAAGAGCCCGACGGCGCCCGCCAGCCCGACCAGCCACGGCGTGAGACCGTGGGTGAGGGCGCCGACGTCGACCACAATCCCCATGGCGCTCCTGAAGAGCTCGGCGTAGGCGGGGAGCTGACTGCCGATGAGGTAGGCGAAGAGCGGCAGGATGAGCAGGAAGCTGTAGTCGAGGCGGACGGGGATGCCGAGCAGCTTGAAAGGTAGCCTGATCCCGCCCGTACCCCCCACGTTCACCCCGGCACCTTCAGGGCGAGCTCGAGGGCCAGGCGTCTGGCCTCCCGGTCGGCCTGGCCGATGGCGTCCCAGCTGAGGTCGGTGGTCGGGGCGGAGGCGAGCACGGCCTCGAGGAGGCGCGGGATGGCGTCGAAGGAGAGGCGGCGTTCCAGGAAGGCAGCCACGGCGACCTCGTCCGCCGCGTTGAGGTAGGCGGGCGCCACGCCTCCCTGCCTGCCGGCGCGGTACGCGAGGCGGAGGCTGGGGAAGCGGCGGTGATCGGGCTCCTCGAACGTCCAGGTCCCCGAGAGGGGAAGGGGCGCGAGCGGCGTGGCGCGGCGCCCGGGCCCCAGCAGGGCGTACTGGATGGGTAGCCGCATGTCGTGCGGCCCGACCTGCGCCTTGATGCTCCCGTCAACGAACCTAACAAGGCCGTGCACCAGCGACTGCGGGTGCACCACCACCTCGACGCGCTCGAGCGGCAGCTCGAAGAGGAAGTGCGCCTCGAGCACCTCGAGTCCCTTGTTGAAGAGCGTGGCCGAGTCGACCGTCACCTTCGGGCCCATGCTCCAGTTCGGGTGAGCGAGCGCCTGCTCCGGCGTGACGCGCGCCAGGTCGGCCGGGCCGGTGCGGAACGGCCCGCCGGAGGCGGTCAGGATCAGCGCCGCGACGCCGCTCGGGTCCTCGCCGAGGAGGGCCTGCTGCAACGCCGAGTGCTCGGAATCCACCGGCGTGATGCGGCCGCCGTGGCGCCGCGCGAGCTCCCACATGAGGGGCCCGGCGACCACCATGGCCTCCTTGTTGGCTAGCGCCACGTGCCGGCCCGCCCGCAGCGCAGCGGCCGTGGGTGCTAGGCCCGCGATGCCCGGCAGGGCGGCCACGACCACGTCGGCCTCGAGCGCCGCCACCTCGTCGTTACCCTCGCGGCCGACCGCCAACCGCGTGCCGGCGGGCAGGCCGGCACGAACCTCCGCGGCCACCGCGGGGGAGCAGGCGACCAGGTCGGGGGAGAACTCGCGCGCCTGGCTCAGGAGGAGGCCCGCGTTGCTTCCGGCCGCCAGCCCGGCCACCCGCAGGCCGTGCCAGCGCGCCACCTCGAGCGCCTGCGTGCCGATGGAACCGGTGGAGCCTAGGACGGTGACGCGGGTCACACGGGCATCATGGCATGGCGCGCCGCCGCGTGGCGGCCGCCCTCGTCACGCCCGTTGTAGCATTCAGGCAAAGACAAGGAGGAGATCGATGCTTGTTCGCGAGTGGATGACACCCGACCCGCAGACGGTGAGCGCAGACACGCCGGTGATGGAGGCCCTGCAGCGGTTACGCGAGGGCGGTTACCGCCGGCTCCCTGTCACGCGGGACGGCCGCCTCATCGGCATAGTCACCGACCGTGATCTGAAGGAAGCGACCCCCTCGAAGGCCACCACCCTGTCCATATACGAGCTCAACTACCTGTTGAGCAAGTTGCGCGTCAAGGACGTCATGAAGTCCCCCGTCATCACGGTGCGCGCGGACGACCCGATCGAACAGGCAGCCCTCCTCATGGAGGAGCACCGCATCTCCGGCCTGCCGGTGCTGGACGGCAACGAGCTCAAGGGCATCCTCACCATCACCGACCTGATGCGCGCGCTGGTGTCGTTCCTCGCGCTCAGGGAGGGCGGCACGCGCGTCACGGTCGATCTTCCGGACGAACCCGGCGTGCTCGCCCGGGTCGCCCAGCAGGGGGCCCCGTCCAACATCGTCGCCGCCGTCACGACCGGCATCCAGCCGGGCCACAAGCGCCGGTTGGTGCTGCGGGTGGCGGGCGAGGACGCCGCTGGCTTCCCGGGGCGCCTGAAGGCGGCCGGTATCGAGGTCGTCGACGTCCGCTGACGACCACGGCCCCGCGCCCGGGCCGTCGAGGGACCTCGCAGTGGCGCTCGCGCGCCAGGCGGCCGGTGGCCGAGTGGCCTTCAGCGAGTTCCTCGAACCTGACGCGGCCGACGCGCTCATGGCGGCGCTGCGCGCGCGCGGCGTGCGCGCGGGCGCCTGGGGCGGCTACCCGGGTGCCAGACGCCGGGTCGTGGCCGCGCTGCCGGCCGCGGTCCCGGAAGCGACCCCGAACCTAACGGCGCTGTACGCCGCCGGTGCCGTGGACGAGGGCGAGTTGCGGGCCGCCGCCCAGGCGCTCGTCGGCGCCGGGCGCCTCGGCGACGCGACCACCCACCAAGACGGCGTGAGCCTCCTCGTGCTCGGCGCCATGCCGCAGGAACTGTTGGCCCTGCGCCGCGTGAGCGGCGCCGACGTGATCGTCAGCGAGGCGCGGCCCGAGCTGGCGTTCGCGGGCAGTCAGAGGCAGCAGCCGGCGGTGGTCCCCTCGCTGCGCGTCGACGTGCTCGGCGCCCGCGCCTTCGGGGTGTCGCGCGCCTACTTCGCCAAGGGCGTCGCCGCCGGGAAGGTCGCGGTGAACGGCCGGCCGGCGGGCAAGTCGGCCAGCGCCGACGCCGGCGACGAGGTCTTCGCCGCGGGCCTGGGACGCTTCAGGGTCTTGCGGGTCGAGGGCGAGACGCGCCGAGGCAACCTCAGGGTCACGCTCGAGGTGGAGCGGGCGTAGGGCACCCTCCACCGGTCGAGCGTTGCCGCGTGGCGGTGACGAGGTGAGTCGACCGACCGCGCCGGGTGAGCGGCACGGCGCCTAGACCCAATGCCGTTCACTTAAGCTTGTTTATTGGCTTTGTTGGGGTTATCCTGGGGT
>JACFNR010000033.1:0-25838 GCA_019454765.1 Trueperaceae bacterium
ACCTTTTAACCGGTCCCGCGAGGCCGGAAGGGAGACCGGATGCAGAGCGCCAACCCCCAACCTCAGAACGTGACCTTCAAGGCGACCCTCATGGCGGGGCCGGAGCTGGAGCGTGCCCTGAAGCGCATCGCGCACGAGATCGTCGAGCGCAACAAGGGCGCCGAGGGCCTCGCCATGGTCGGCGTGCACACGCGCGGCGTGCCCATCGCCGAGCGGCTGGCGACCCTCATCGAGGAGTTCGAGGGCATCAGGCCGCACGTGGGCAAGCTCGACATCACCCTCTACCGCGACGACCTCACGGAGATCGCGCTGCAGCCCGTCGTCAAGAAGACGGAGGTCGACTTCGACGTCCACGGCACGCGCATGGTGCTGTGCGACGACGTGCTCTACACGGGCCGCACGGCCCGCGCGGCGCTCGACGCCATCATCGACATGGGGCGGCCCGCCGTGATCCAGTACGCGGTGATGGTGGACCGCGGGCACCGCGAGCTGCCCATCCGCGCGGACTACGTCGGCAAGAACGTGCCGACCTCGGCGGCGGAGGTCGTGCAGGTGAAGCTCGTGGAGGTCGACGGCGTGGACGCCGTCGAGCTCTGGGAACGCGCTTGACGGCCCCCGCCGCCGCGACGCGAGAACCCCCGGCGCCGAGGCACCTGCTCGACTTCGGGGGCTGGACCGCGGCGAACGTCATGGCGCTGTTCGCGACCACCGACGTGATGGCTCAGGTACTCACCCGCACCATCAAGAAGGTGCCCGCCCTGCAGGGCTTCACGGTCGCCACGCTCTTCTTCGAGGACAGCACCCGCACGCGCCTGAGCTTCGAGCGGGCCGCCAGGGCGCAGAGCGCCGACGTCATCTCCTTCGCGGCGGGCGGCTCGTCGCTCAAGAAGGGCGAGAGCCTGCGCGACACGCTGCGCACCGTCGACCGGCTCCAGGTCGACCTGTACGTGGTCAGGCACCCGGCGAGCGGCGCGCCGCACCAGTTGGCGCGGTGGACCGACGCCGCCATCGTCAACGCGGGCGACGGCCGGCGCGCCCACCCCACCCAGGCGCTGCTCGACGCCTACACGCTGCTCAAGCGCATCGGGGCGCCGGGCGACGCGCCCTTCGCGGGCAAGCGCCTCACCATCGTGGGCGACATCGACCACTCGCGCGTGGCGCGCTCGAACGTGGAGCTCTTCACGCTGCTGGGTGGCGAGGTCACGCTCTGCGGCCCCGCCACACTCGTGCCGAGGGAGTTCGGCGACCTGCCCGGGGTGCGCCTGGCGTACGGGCTCGAGGAGGCCGTGGAGGGGGCGCACGCGGTGATGGCGTTGCGGTTGCAGCAGGAGCGGATGAGCGCCGGGCTCCTGCCGTCGCTCGCGGAGTACGTGGCGCGCTACCAGCTCACGGAGCGGGTCATGGCGGGCGCGGCGCCCGGCGCCGTCGTCATGCACCCCGGCCCGCTCGTGCGCGACCTGGAGCTCGACAGCGCCCTCGCCGACGGGCCTCGCAGCCTCATCGAGGAGCAGGTCGCCAACGGCGTGCCCGTCCGGATGGCCGTGCTCTACACGCTGCTGGTAGGTAAGCGGTGAGCGGCGCGGGCGTAGGTTCCGCGTCGGCGGGGCGGGGAGGCGCCGGCATCCTGGAGGCCCGCGACGTCAAGAAGTCCTACGGCAGCGGCGAGAGCTACTTCGAGGCCCTCAAGGGCGTGTCGCTCACCGTCCGCGGCGGCGAGAGCGTGGCCATCACCGGCAAGAGCGGCTCCGGCAAGTCGACCCTCATGCACCTCCTGGCGCTTCTCGACACGCCCGACGGCGGCAGCGTGCTGGTGGACGGCACCGACGCCGGCACGCTCGGCAAGGGCGCCCTGAACGAGCTGCGCAACCGGCGCTTCGGATTCGTGTTCCAGCAGTTCTTCATGATCCCGAACGCCAGCGTGCTCGACAACGTCGTCCTGCCCCTCAAGATCGGCGGCATGCCGCGCGGCAAGCGCGTGGCGCGCGGCATGGAGGTGCTGCGGCAGGTGGAGCTGGCCGACAAGGCCGGCAACCGCGCCACCGCCCTCTCCGGCGGCCAGAAGCAGCGCGCCGTGATCGCGCGGGCCCTGGCGAACTCGCCCGCCGTGATCTTCGCCGACGAGCCGACGGGCAACCTGGACAGCGCGACGGGCGCCGTGGTGGAGGACCTGTTGTTCGAACTCAACCGCGAGCGCGGCATCACGCTGGTGATCGTCACGCACGACGAGGATCTGGCGGCGCGTTGCGACAGGCGCGTCCAACTGAGGGACGGGCGGGTGGAACGGTGACGGGCCGCGCGCCCGGGGACAGGGCGGGGCTCGGCGCCTCCGCGAGCCCGCTGCGCCGCCCGGTGGGGCGGGAAGGGAACGGGGCCGGATGTCACGAGTGAACGGGGAGCGGCGGGCGGAGGGCGGGAGCGCAGGCGCACCGGGTGGGGCGCGGCACCCGAGCGCGGGTCCGCGGACCGTGATCAGGCGCGCCCGGCCGCTGGCGGCCGGCGGGCCGGGGGAGCCGGTCGACGTCTACGTGAAGGGCGGGATCATCGAGGGCTTCGACCTGGGTGGCGCCGTCGACCACGACTTCGACGCGGAGGGCCACCTCATCACGCCGGCCTTCGTCGACCTGCATTGCCACCTGCGCGACCCCGGCCAGGAGGTGAAGGAGGACCTGGCGAGCGGCCTAGCCGCCGCCGCCGCGGGCGGCTTCGGCACCGTCGTCAGCATGGCCAACACCGCGCCGGTGATCGACGAGCCGGGCCTCGTGGCCGACCTGGTGCGGCGGGCGGAGGCCATCGGCCAGGCGCGGCTGCGCCCCGCCGCGGCGCTCAGCGTGGGGCTCCGCGGCGAGCGGCTCACCGACCTGGCGGCCCTGAAGGCGGCCGGTGCCGTGATGGTGACGGACGACGGCGTGCCGGTGGCCGACGGCCACCTCATGCGGCGCGCCTGCGAGTACGCGGCCGAACTCGGTCTGGTGATCCAGACGCACTCCGAGGAGCCCACGCTCCGCCACGGCGGCGTGATGAACGAGGGCGCCGTGAGTCGCGCCCTCGGCCTGCCCGGCAACCCCGCGGAGGCCGAGGCGATCATGGTGTTCCGCGACGCCGAGATCGCCCGCCTGACCGGCGCTCGCGTCCACGTCGCGCACGTGAGCAGCAAGCGCGCCCTCGAGGTGGCGAACTGGCAGCGCGCCAGCGGCGCCCCCATCACCGTCGAGGTGACCCCGCAGCACCTGACCCTCACGGACGAGGCGCTGCGCGCCTTCGACCCGGTGTTCAAGGTAGCGCCGCCATTACGCACCGCGGCCGACGTGGCCTACCTGCGGGAGGCGGTCAGGGCGGGCGCGGTCGACAGCATCGGCACCGACCACGCGCCGCACACGCGCGCCGAGAAGGAGCGCGACCTGTTGGAGGCGCCGTTCGGGATAGCCAACCTCGAGGTCACGTTCGCGCTCCTCTACACCGAGCTGGTCGCCACGGGCGAGCTGCCGCTCGACCGACTCCTGCACCTCCTCCAGGGCGGCCCCGCCGCCGTCATGGGTTGGCCGGCCCCCGCCCTGGCGCCTGGCGCACCCGCCGACCTGACGGTGTTGGACCTCAAGGCGGAGCGCGAGGTGGTGGGCGAGCGGTTCAGGAGCAAGGCCAAGCGCGGCCCCTGGGAGGGCCGCCTCCTGCGAGGCTGGCCCCGCCTCACGATGGTAGGCGGCGCCGTCTGCTTCGAGGCCGCGACCTAGGCACGCGCCGACGGGCGCCCGGCAAGTGACGAGGATTCCTCACCGCCGGCGGCGCACATGCCTACAATGTGGCCATGACGGCAGCCGCGGACGCCCACCAGCCCACCCCCCATCACCCCCTGGGGGGCGCTGGCCTCGCAGAGCCGCCAACGGCGCTGCGACTCGGCGGTCCGCCCCCCACCCCGGCGGCTCGCCCAGGCTCGACCGCGGCTCCCGTCATGCCCGACCGCGTCGCGCCGACGCCGTACAGCACGCCGTCCGCGCCGGAGCTGGCGGAGCTCGTCGTGGGCGCGGGCGCCACGACCACGCCCCTCGCCCTGCACCGGCTGGCGCTGCGCACGCATGCGCGCGGCGACGAGCTCTATAGGGCCGGCGACCGCGCCGAGGCGGTGTTCGTGCTCGAGGCGGGCCTCGTGGCACTCGAACTCGACGCCCCCAGGCCGCGCATCGTGGCCCTCGCCGGCCCGGGCGACGTGATAGGCGCCCTCGTGCCCGGCAGGGACGCCTACCTGGAGACCGCCACGGCCCTCAGCGGCGAGGTGATCGTGCGCCAGGTCGACGCGCTCACCGGGGCGGAGCTGCCGCCGGAGGCGCTCGCTCAGCTCCTGCTGGGAGCGGCGGCGGCTCGGGTGGCCATGCTCACCCACACGCTCGAGGACGCTGAGCAACCCGTGCCCGCCCGCATCGCTCGCGCCTTCCTCCGCCTAGGCTCGCGCTTCGGTCAACCGCTCACCGACGGCACCGTCAGGCTCACCCTCCCGATCACGCACGACACCCTAGCCGCCATGGTCGGCGCTGCCCGCGAGACCACCACCGCGGTCATCGCGCAGTTCCGGGAGCTGGGGTTGGTGCAGGGAACCCGCGGCAACTACCGGACCAGGCCCGGCGCGCTGGCCGAGTACGCCCTCGAGACGGCCCTGGCGCAGTAGCGGCCCGCGCGCGCCCTAGAGGCGGCGCAACAGCTCGGGGATGTCGTCGCCCAAGCGCGGCACCGCGTCCTGCCCGTAGATGTACCGCAGGTAACCGCGGCGGTCCACCACGCCCACCACGTCGGTGTGCGCCACGCTGCCACCACCCTCCACGAACCCGACGAAGAACGCCTTCGCGGCCGCCGCCACCTGCGAGTTCGTGCCCGTCAAGCCCATGAAGGCGGGATGGAAGCGACCCACGTACTCACCCAGCACCTCCGGCGTGTCGAACCCCGGGTCAACCGTCACCATCACCACGTCGAGGTCCGCTGGCTGCCCGGCCAGCTCGTACGCCCGCGCGAGGCGCGCCATCGTGAGCGGGCACACGTCCGGGCAGCGCGTGTAACCGAAGAACACCAACGCCACCGACCCCGCCAGGTCCCCCGCCAGGTCCACAGGATCACCCGCCGTGTCGACCAGGTCCAACCCGGTGACCTGCACGGGCGTCCTCAGCTCCGTGCCCGCCAACGCCCGGCGCGGGCTCAAGTACGACCCCAGCAGGAACGCGGCGGCGCCAACCACCACCAGCCCCGCCAGCAACCACGAGTACCTCACGAAACGTGCCACGCCCGCAACTATACGGGCCTTGGCACCCGCGCCTCGTACTCCCACATCTCGAAGAACGCGGCCACAACGTCGGGGTCGAAGTGGGTGCCGCTACCCTCGCGGATGAACTGCAACGCCCTGTCGCTCGGCCAGGCATCGCGGTACGGTCGCTCGGACGTGAGGGCGTCGTACACGTCCACGACCGCGAATATCCGCGCCGCCAACGGGATCTGCTCCCCGCGCAGGCCGCGCGGGTAACCGCCGCCGTCCCACCACTCGTGGTGACAGTAAGGGATGTCGAGGGCCGGCCGCAAGAACTCGATGGGCGACAGCAACTGGTACGCCAGCTCCGGGTGCGTCCGCATGACGGCGAACTCCTCGTCCGTCAACGGGCCCCGCTTCAGCAGGATGCTGTCCGGGATGCCCATCTTGCCGATGTCGTGCAGCAGCGCCCCGCGCTGCAGGTGCACCACCTCGTCGGGCGCCACCCCCAACCGCCGCGCCAACCTGACGGTCATGTCCGTCACGCGCTTGCTGTGACCCGCCGTCTCCTCGTCCTTCAGGTCGAGCGCGCTGGCCCACCCCTCGATGGTGCGATCGTAGGCGCGCTGCAACTCCAGGTTGCTCCGCTCCAACGACCTGAACAGCTGCGAGTTCTCCACCGCGATGGCGCCCTGATCGGCGTACGTCTCCAGGAACTCGAGCCACTCCGGGGTCGGCTCCATCGGCCGCTTCGCGTACAACTCGATCACGCCCTGGAGCTGGCCCTTGGCCACCATCGGTACCGCCATGTACGACGTGTAATCGGCCTGGTGCGCCGGCTCGATGCCCGCTCCCCACCCGTCGGCGGCGCGCAGGTCGGGCAGGAACACCGCGCGCTGGTCGAGGCCCGCCTCACCCGCCGGCCCCTCCCCCAGGTCGACGCGCGCCCGCAACCTCAGCTCGGTGGTGAAGCCGAACCCCATGGCGGGCGCCAACGCGCGCAACTGCGAGTCGTACAGCAAGATGGCGATGGCGTCGATGGCCAGGTCCTGAACGAGGTGCCCCATGAAGATGTCGAACACCACCTTCACGTCCACGCTGTTCGTGATGGCCATGTCGATCCGCCGCAACGACTGCAGGTGCGTGAGGCGCCGCTTCAGCTCGTCGTTCAGCGAGCGCACCTTGTCGACCGTCGCCTGCTTGTCGCCCACGCGCCGGTAGGTGAGGACGAACGCCGCGATGTTCGGGTCGTGGAGCATGTTGATCACCGAACCCTCGAGCCAGTGGTACTCGCCCGTGGCGCCCCGCACGCGGAACCTCACCTGCTCGCTTGCGCCCAGGCGCGCCTCCACGAGGTCGAAGGCGTCCGACAGGGCCGCCGCGTCGTCCGGATGGATGAGCTCCAGCTGCCGCGCCCCCAACAGGTCACCGATCTGATGCCCGAGCAGCGGGCGCTCCTCGTCGTTCACGCGGACGAGGCGCCGCCCCCTGTCGAGGAGCACCAGCCCGTCGTTGCCCCGCTCGAAGATGGCGCGGAAGTACGCCTCGCTCGACCGCAGCCGCCGCTCCTCGACGACCTGCTCCGTCCTGTCGCGCGCCTGCACGAGGAGGCCCCGCACGTCAGGCTCGCTCGACAAGTCGGTCGCCAGCACCTCGAACCAGCGCCACGCCCCGTCCACGCGCGCCCTCAGCGTCACCTTCACGTTCGTCAACGGGTGCTTGGTCGCGTCGTAGCGCGGCGCCAACGCCGTCTGTGCCGCCTCGCGGTCGCGCGGGTGGACCAGGCGCCACAAGTCGAGCTCCCGATGCTCCCCCGCCACCAGGCCGAGGAGCGCCGCGCTGGGCGAGGCGTAATCGACGCGCCCGTGCGCGTCCACCACGAAGAACAGGTCGGACGACCGTTCGATGAGCGCCTTGAAGCGCCGCTCGCCGCGGTGGCCGCGCGGATCCAAAGGCCGCGTGGGCAGGGCGCGGCACATGAGCACCGTCCTGCCGTCCTCGACGCGGAACGCCTTCACCGCCGCCGGCACCAGCCCACCCTGCGGCCGGACGAACTCCACCTCGAGCTCGAGCGGGCCGTTGCGGTCGGGCGCGACGATGAGAGCGAACAGCGGCGCCGACACGGGCAGCAACCGCACCAGGGCCATGCCGAGCAGCGCTCCCGGCCTGACCTGCAGCATCTCCTCCGCCGCAGGGTTCGCCGCCGCCACGTGATCGCTGGCGTCGAGGACCAAGATGGCGTCCTGCACGCGCGAGAACACCTCGGCCAGCAGGAGCGCCCCGAGCGCCGCGTGCGGCTCCCCTACCCCCGCGCTACCGTCGCCCCCATGGCGCGGCCCGGTCCTGGCAGGGCCGCCCACCTCGGTGGGCGGTCTCGGCATCCCGGAACGGTCGCTGCACACGGTCGGCGTTGTCTCCTAGGCGGCGCGCCCATGGCCACCGGGCGCGACTCGCGACCCCAACAGGATATGCACGAGCAGATCTACCCCGCTGGCGAAGATCGCACTCTGCGGGCCCGTCAGTCGGCGCCGACCCCCGCCGCCCCGCCCGCCGCGTCGGCGCCGCCGTGCGCGTGGTGGTCGAACAGCGCCTGGATGCCGTCCAGGCGGGCCGCCACCAGCTGCGCGATGTCGAGTACCTGCGGGGCGCCCTCGGCCTCCGCGCCGTCGCTCGACGAGAGCATGACCTTGCAGAACGGGCAGCCGGTGGCTATCACCTGGGCACCGGTGGCGACGGCCTCGTCGAAGCGCGCGTTGGAGACGCGTTGGTCACCCTCCTCCTCTTCCTTCCAGAACTGGGCGCCGCCCGCGCCGCAGCAGAACGAGTCGTTGCGGTTGCGCGGCATCTCCACGATCTCGTTGCCGCCGCTCGTGAGAACGTTGCGCGGCGCGTCGTAGACGCCGTTGTGGCGCCCCAGGTAGCACGGGTCGTGGTAGGTGATCGACTCATCGAGGGCGAAGGTGGGTATGCGCCCCTCGGCCATCAGCTGCTCGATGAGCTGCGTGTGGTGGGTCACGCGGTAATCGCCGCCCAGTTGGGGGTAGTCGTTGATGAGCGCGTTGAAGCAGTGCGGGCAGGTGGTCAGCACGAGCTTGCGCTTGTCCTTGTCGAGCCTCTCGTCGACGAGAGCGGCGTTCAGGGTCTCGACGTTCTCCGTGGCGAGTTGATAGTAGAGGTACTCGTTCCCGGCCCGCCGCGCCGGGTCGCCCGTGCACTTCTCGGCCTTGCCGAGCACAGCGTAGTTCACCCGCGCCTGCTCGAGGATGCGCACCATGGCGCGCGTCGTCTTCTGCGCCGCCGGGTCGTAGGCACCGGCGCAACCGACCCAGAAGAGCACCTCGAAATCAGGGTTCTCGGCCACGGTGGGGACCTCGAGGCCATCCGCCCACTCCATGCGCTTGTCCTGCGAGATCCCCCACGGGTTGCCGCTACGCTCCATGCCCCGGAACGCCGTCTGCAGCTCGGCCGGGAACTCGCCCTGCATCATCACGAGGTCGCGCCGGATGTCGACGATGTCGATCATCTGCTCGCAGCCCACCGGGCAGACCTCCATGCAGGCGCCGCAGGTGGTGCACGCCCACACGGCCTCCGCGGGGATGGCGAACTCCAGTAGCGGCCGCGGGCTCTCCTCGCCGGCCGCGAACGACGCCGCGATGGCGTTCAGCTCGTAGCGCTTGTTGATCTCGAGCGCCGCCGGGCTCAGCGCCTTACCGGTCTGGTTGGCCGGGCAGACGTTGGCGCAGCGGTTGCACTGGATGCAGGCGTAGGCGTCGAGGATCTGCGGGAAGCGCAGGTGCTCGAGCTTGGCGGCCCCGAACTGCTCCGCGGTCTCGTCCTCGAGGTCGACGGGCTCGAGGACGCCGAGCGGCACCTTGGCGAGCTCCTCGGTGCGCCTCTCCAGGGCGAAGTCCACGGGCGCCGCGAACAGGTGGATGTGCTTGGAGCGCGGGAAGTAGGGCAGGAACGCCAGGATGATGCCGAGGGCGCCCCACCAGAACACGTGCCAACCTATGATGCGCCCGTCGCCCGGGCCGATCAGGCCGGCCACGAGGCTCGTGATGGGCTGGAACTGGTCGGGCTGACCGTGCGACGCGAGCAGGAACCCCTCGGCGAGCAGCCGCGACCCGACGTGCAGGAGGATGAACCCGCCCACTATCAGGCTGTCGCGCTCCACCCCGCCCGTCGTCACGCCCTCGTGCAGCTTCACGCGCGCGCCGTGGCGGATGGTCTTCGGTTTGACCAGGAAGCGCCTGACGAGGAAGTACACCATCCCGACGAGGATCAGGAACGTCAGAAGGTCGGCGACCAGGCGGTAGGCGTCGCCGAGCGCCCCGAAGTGCAGCCGGGAGGTCAGGCCGACGGGCAGCAGCCCGTTGAGGGCGTCGACCGCGTTCACAGCCAGGTAGAGGATGAAGCCGTAGAAGATGAACGAGTGGAAGAAGCTCGCCACGGGGCGCGCCCGGAAGACGGTCCGCTGGCCCAGCGTGCGCAGTACGCCGTCGAGCAGGCGCCGCGGCAGCTGGTTGAGGCGCGGCACGGGCCCCACCTGCCCCCGGGCGATCACGGCGACGACGCGCCTGAAGCCCAGGAACGTGAAGTAGAGCGACGTGGCGGCCAGCAGCACGAAGACGATCTTCTCGGGGAGGCTCAGCATGTGGGGCGTCCTTCTGCGCCGTCAGCGGCAACGCGCCGCCCGGGTGTGATGGGCCAAGTGTATAGGTCGCCGCGACCAGGGGTGCCCGGACGCGCCCGAGCGCGTACAAGCCAACCGCGGGGGCGGCGCCCGCAGGCGCCCGGCTGCACGGCGTCCGGTGTACTCCCTTGTCGCTTGGACGCCACACGCGCCGCGCCTCGGGACTAACATGGCGCTACCACGGAAAGGAGGTGGTCTGATATTCAACGCACAGTGATGACCAGTGGAGGTGCCCGCCTAGGGTAGCCCAGGACCGCCTCCTGGATAGGGCCGGACCCTAGGGGTTCCCTGAATTCCAGGCTGGCACCGACTCGCCCCCGACCGTTCCGGTCGGGGGCGAGTTCATTCACGATCCGGCAGCAAGCGGCAGGTGCGCGCCGCCGCCAGGGCTAGGCGCCGCGGCCGCCCAGCCGCCACGCCGCAGGGAGCAGCGCCGTGGCCACACCCAACTTGACGAGGTCGCCCACCACGAACGGGACCAGGCCAACCTGCACGGCCTGAAGCCACGTGCCGCCGAGCGCCACGCGCAGCCAGGCGAGGCCGAAGGCGTAGATGAGCAGGCTGGCGGCGAGCATCGCCAGGGCGGTGGAGCCGGCCGAGCGGTCCCAACCGCGCTCCGCGAGGGCACCGAGCAACCAGGCGGCCACGACGAACCCCACCAGGTAGCCGCCGGTCGGTCCAAGCAGGTAGGCGACGCCTCCCTGCGCCCCCGTGAACAGGGGGAGCCCTACCGCGCCAAGTAGTAGGTAGGCGCCGGTGGTGGCCACGCCGAGGCGAGCCCCGTAGGCGGCGCCGAGCAGCAGCACGCCCAGCGTCTGCCCGGTGACGGGCACGGGCCCCAACTGCACCCGCAACTGCGCGAGAAGGGCGAGGAACGCCACCCCGACGACCACGAGCGCGGCGGCGCGCAGGCCGGCGCGGCCGGCGGCGTCGGGCGCCGGCAGGAGACTACTCACCAGGGTGGACGTGCGGGGCGCGCTGATCATCTTCGTTCGGGCCTCCTCTGCGACCGGCGGGACCGGTGGGCAGCAGCATACCAGCGCCTATACTTGCGGCGTGCCAGAGCCAACCGCCAGCCCGAGGTCGTCAGACTGGGTGATCTCCGTCCACACCGCCTTCCCAAACATGGCCAACCCGCTCGGGACACTCTTCGGGGGGCACGTCATGGAGCTGATGGACATGGGCGCCGCCGTCGCCGCCCAGCGCTTCTGCCGCCAGGTCGTGGTGACCGCCTCCACCGAGCCCATCGACTTCCGGAACCCCATCTACGTGGGCGAGATCATCGAACTCAAGTGCCGCGTCGCCTGGACCGGCCGCACCAGCATGATCATCCGCTGCGAGGTCCACGGCGAGAACCCCATCACCGGCGAACGCCGCCTCTGCACCATCGGGCACCTGAACTTCGTCGCCATCGGCGCGGGCGGCCGCCCCACGCCCGTGCCGCAGCTCCAGGTCGAGTCGGAGATGGAGCGGCGCCACTGGGAGACGGCCAAGCGGGTGCGCGAGGACCTGGAGCGCCGCCGCGCCCGCAAGGCGTACGAGCCGACCGGCGGCGCCTGACAGCGGCAGTCGATCGCCGCGCCGACGACGCTCGCGACCGACCTGGCGTGCCCGGCGCTCGCCCCGAGCGCGGCAAACGGGCATGAGAAGCAAGGGCCACCCTGGTATCCTCGAGGGGCCGCGCGTTGCCGCCGCGCACGACCAGGGCGCGCACGGGCGGCACTTGGAGGGACCGTCATGCCCGACCAGACAGCCGACAAGGCACTCATGCAACGCTCCGTCAACGCCATCCGCGCCCTCACGATAGACGCCACGCAGGCGGCCGGCGACGGTCACCCCGGCATGCCGATGGGTTCGGCCACGATGGGCTACACGCTCTTCGCGCACGCCATGCGCTACGACCCGCGCGACCCGCACTGGCCGAACCGCGACCGCTACGTCCAGTCGGCCGGGCACGGCTCCATGCTCATCTACTCGCTCCTGCACCTCACGGGCTACGACCTACCCATGGACGAGCTGAAGCGCTACCGCCAGTGGGGCTCCCTCACGCCGGGCCACCCCGAGTACGGCCACACGGCGGGCGTGGAGACGACCACGGGGCCGCTGGGGCAGGGCATCAGCACCGCGGTCGGCATGGCGCTCGCCGAGGCGCACCTCGCCGCGCGCTACAACCGGCCCGGCTTCCCCATCCTCGACCACTTCACCTACGTCATCGCCTCCGACGGCGACCTGATGGAGGGCGTCTCCAGCGAGGCGTCCTCGTTCGCGGGGCACCAGGGGCTGGGCAAGCTGATCGTGCTGTACGACGACAACGGCATCTCGATCGACGGCTCCACGAGCATCACCTTCACGGAGGACGTGTCGGCCCGCTACCGGGCGTACGGCTGGCACGTGCAGGAGGTGGCGGACGGCAACGACGTGGCGGCGCTGGAGCAGGCCATCGAGGCGGCCCGCAACGAGCCGGCCCGCCCCAGCCTCATCGCCGTGCGCACCGTGATCGGCTACGGCTCGCCGCACCTGGCGGGCACCTCCAAGGTGCACGGTTCCGTCCTCGGCGACACGGAGAGCGCTGCCACCAAGGCCAACCTCGGCATCGACTGGCCCGCGTTCACCGTGCCGGACGACGTGCTCGCGCACATGCGCGGGGCGGTCGAGCGCGGCGCCCGCGATCACGCCGCCTGGCGGGCCCTGTTCGAGCGCTACCGCGTCGAGCACCCCGACCTCGCCGCCGAGTTCGAGCGCGTGATGCGCGGCGAGCTCCCGGCCGGCTTCGACGCAGAACTGCCGACCTACCCGGTCGGGAAGAGCGTGGCCACCCGCAAGGCGTCACACGAGGCCCTCAACGCCCTCGCGCGGCGGATGCCCGAGCTGGTCGGCGGTTCTGCCGACCTGGCCGGCTCCAACTACACCGACATCGACGGCGAGAAGGCCATGCGCCCCATCGACCACTCGGGGCGCATCGTCCACTTCGGCATCCGCGAGCACGGCATGGCCGCCATCGGCAACGGCCTCATGCTGCATGGTGGCCTGCGACCGTTCGTGGCCACCTTCCTCATCTTCTCCGACTACCTGCGCCCCGCCCTGCGCCTGTCGGCCCTGATGGGGATCGGGGTCGTGTTCGACTTCACCCACGACAGCATCGGCCTGGGCGGCGACGGGCCCACGCACCAGCCGATCGGCGAGCTCATGTCGCTGCGCGTCATGCCGAAGCTCGACGTCATCAGGCCGGCCGACGGCAACGAGACCGCGCAGGCCTGGGCGCACGCCATCGCCTCCCGCGAACGCCCCACTGCCCTGGCGCTCACCCGCCAGAACGTCCCGAACCTCGCGGTGCCGGCGGGCGCCGTGGCGCGCGGGGCGTACGTGCTGGCGGAGGCCGGCGCCGCGGGCGGCCTGGCGGAGGGCGGCGCCGGCGCCACGGCGGACATGCCAGGCCCCGCCGCGCTGCCCGACCTCATCCTCGTAGGCACCGGCTCCGAGGTGCAGCTCTGCCTCGGCGCCCGCGACGTGCTGGAGGCCGAGGGGATCCGCACGCGCGTCGTGAGCATGCCCAGCTTCGAGCTGTTCGAGCGGCAACCGGAGGCGTACCGCGCGGCCGTGCTCCCCGCCGCCGTCCGGGCCCGGGTGACGGTGGAGGCCGGCGCCACCCTCGGCTGGGAGCGTTACGCCGGTGAGGCGGGCGAGACCATCGGCATCGACCGCTTCGGCGCGTCTGCGCCCGGCGCCGTGGTCATGCGCGAGTACGGGTTCACCGTCGAGAACGTGGTCGCCGCGGCGCGGCGCACGCTCGCCCGAGCGGGCGCCTGACCGCCCGCTCGGCTCGGGCCTCGGCGCGCCCGTCAAGTTCGGCCCGCGCAGCCGCGCGGATCGACGGGCGCGCCGAGGCCGCTTGACGTTGTTTTCACGTTGGCACCCTAGACTGGTGTCGGCCTGGCGCCCTTGAAGGCGGGCGCCGATCCGGATCCCGGTCAGGTCGGCCACGACTGGGCCCGCCAGGGTCAACGAGTGACCGTGGCCACCGCCCTCGGGCCGCTGGCGCCGCTAGCATGGTGCGCGGTCACCACTCGCAGGAGGACAGATGGAACGCAAGCCCCCAACCCCCCTACGTCGCCCCCACGGGGCCCTCGGTCGCCTGACCCTGGCCCTCGCGCTCGCCGCCGCGCTCGGTCTCGCGGCCGCGCAGTCGCTGGCGCCCCTGCTCCCGTCCGACACCCTCGTGGCGTTCGGGGTGCAAGGTCTGAAGCAGCACGAGGCCAAGCTGCAACCCATCATCGACGAGTGGGAGCGCCTCGACCTCACCAACCTGCTCGAGCGCGCCGGCGGCGAGGGCGCAGACGACGAGTTGCCCGCCGAGCTCAAGGGGCTGACCCTGTTCGACGTCCTGGGCGACGAGTTCTGGATCGCCGCCTCGGCCTCCAGCTTCAGCCCGCTGCCCGCGGTCGTGCTGGTCGCCCGCGTCTCCGATCGCGCCTCCGCCCTATTCACCAAGGCCCTCGCCGACGAGCAGGCCGACGCCACGGTGGAGAGCCTCACCGAGGGCAACATCCCGTTCGAGGTGTACACCTCGGACGACGACGACCTGACGTTGGCCGTCGCGCGCGACGGCGACTTCGTGGCCCTCACCACGAACCCCGACACGATGCGCGGCGTGCTGCGCCGCTACCAGGGCGCCGCCGAGCCCAACTTCACCGACTCCCCGGCGTACGCCGCCACCCTCGCCGGCCTGACGCCCGCCGCGGTGTCGTTCCTCATCGACCTGCCGGCCGCCGCCAAGGTGGCGCAGCCGCTTGCCGGCGGTTTGGGCTTCGACAAGAGCATCGAGCGCGTGGCCGCCATGCTCAAGACGGTGGGCGTCGTCGCCAGCGTCGCGCGGCTCACCGACGCGGGCATCGAGACGCTCTCGATCCAGGCGCTGGGCGACCGCTCCCTCGACCCGGGCCTCTACGACCTCCTCACGGCCAAGGGCGCCTACCCCGCCGGCGTGCTCGGGTTCGTGCCCGACACCGCGCTCGGCGTGCAGGCGGGCAACCTCGACCTGGGCGCCTGGTGGCGTTACCTCAACCAGCTCGTCGCCGGCCTCGAGGAGCTCGGCGTCGGCGACCTGGACACCTTCCTGGCGGAGAACATCGGCCTCGACCTCAACCAGATGCTGTTCAGCTGGATGGGCGCGGGCGCCGGCACCATCACCATGTCGATCCCGTCGGCCGCGGCGCCCGGCATGGCGCAGGGCAACGTCCTCGGCGACGCCGTCTACCTGCTGGCCGTCACCGACGAGGCCGCGGCGCAGGCAGGCCTGGCGCAGTTCCTGACCATGGCGACGAGCATGGCATCGTCGTTCATGGACCCGAGCGGTGGCGCCGGCTTCGTGCAGCCCACCACGCGCACCTCGGCGGGCGTCAACGTCACCTCGTACGACCTCGGTGAGGGCATCACCTTCGAGATCGCCTTCTCTGGCGGCTACCTCCTCCTCGCCACCAGCTCGACCGGCATGGACGCCGCGTTGGCGGCCGGCGCCGACGGCGCCGCCGGGGTGTCGGGCAGCCTGGCCGCCCTGCAGCCGAACGTGCCCGCGGCCGCCGTGAGCATGGCGCTGTCCAACGACCAGGCCAGCCTCAGGGCGCTGGCGGACACGCTGTTGTCGCAGTTCGGCATGGCCGCCGGCCTGGCCGGCAGCGAGGACCTCGACTTCGAGGCGGTGGAGGCGGCGGGTGCCGCCCTCACGCAGTTCGTGAACTTCGTGGCCGACAAGTTCGGCGGCTCGTACTCCTACCAGGTCGTCGACGGCGGCGTCGTGCGCGGCTACGGCCTGTCGCAGGTCAGCTGGTAGGGGACGACGGGGTCGGTCGGCGCCCCTAGGGGGCGCCGGTCGTCGGTGGCGCGCCCGTGGGCGGAGCGGCAAGCAGCTCTCCCCATAGGCGCGCCACCTGTTCTTCCAGGGCGGCGAGGTCGCCAGCGTTGTCGATGACGCGGTCAGCGCGCGCCGCCTTCTCCTCCAGCGGCAGCTGGGCGCGGTCGCGGGCGAGCGCCTCCTCCCGCCCGAGGCCGCTGCGGCGCGCCAGGCGCTCGGCGCGCACGTCGAACGGCGCGTAGACCACCACGACCACGTCCATGGTGGCGTCCAGCCCCACCTCGAACAGGAGCGGGACGTCGTGCACGACGACCGGCGGCATGGGCCGGCGCGCGGCGGCGGCCGCCTCCAGCTCGGCCCGGCGCCGGGCCACCCACGGGTGCACGATGGCGTTCAGGGTCGCTCGCGCGGCCGGGTCGGCGAAGACCTTGGCGGCCGTGGCGGAGCGGTCGAGCGCCCCGTCCTTCACCAGTTCCGGCCCCAGCGCTCGCGCCACCGCCGCCAACACCTCGCCGGCCGCGGTCGCCTCCCGCGCGAGCGCGTCGGCGTCGATTACCACCGCGCCGCGGGCCGCCAGGAGTCGGGCCACGGTGGACTTGCCGGAGCCTATGTTGCCGGTGAGGCCGACACGCAGCGGGCGGGCGCGTCCGTCTAGAGTAGGTGGCGGGGAGGTCTCGCCGATGTCCGTGCCAGAGTCGCTCGACACGAGCCAGTTTACGCCGTGGCCACCGGGAGCCCTGCTGGTCGGCGGCGCCGTCCGCGACGCCCTGCTGGGCCGCGCGGCGCGCGACCTCGACTGGCTGGTGCCGGACCCGGCCGAGAGCGCTCAACGCCACGCCGAGAGGGTGGGTGGCTCGGCCTTCCTGATGGACGAGGAGCGCCGCCACTGGCGCCTGGCGCTGCCCGGCGGCGCCGTCCACGACTTCGCGCCGTTCAGGGGCGCCCCGGGCGACGTGGACGCGGACCTGTGGCGACGAGACCTGACCTGCAACGCCATGGCGCTGACGCGAGGGGGCACGCTGATCGACCCGACCGGCGGCGCCGACGACCTGGCGCGGCGCCGCGTGCGCATGACGTCCGCCGCCAGCCTCGGCGCCGACACGGTGCGGCCGCTGCGGGCCGTCAGGTTCGCGGCGACGCTCGTGTGCGAGCTGGACGACGCCACCAAGGACGTCGTGATCGAGCAGTTCTTCGCCCAGCGCACCGGGGCGGCCACCGCGCCGGCGTGGGAGCGGGTCGGCGCCGAGCTCCAGCTCCTCGTCGAGTCGCGTTACGCGCCGCGCGGCTTCGCCCTCCTGAAGGCGCTGGGCGGGCTCGCCATCTACCTGCCGGAGCTCGAGCTGGGGCGCGGCGTCGACCAGGGGGCCCTCCACCACCTCGACGTGCTCGACCACCAGCTCGAGGCGCTCAACCAGCTGTTGGCGGGCTTCCCCGACTCCGGCGCGGCGCTGCGTTGGGCGACGCTGCTGCACGACGTGGGCAAGCCGGCGAGCCTCGGGCACACGCCGCTAGGCACCCCGACCTTCTACGGGCACGACAAGGTGGGCGCGGAGATGGTGCAGCGCGCGCTGCGCCGCCTCAGGCTGCCGGGTGAGGTCGTCGACCGCGCGGCGGCGCTGGTGCGTTACCACATGCTGCAGATCCCCCGCGAGGAGCGGGCGGTCAGGCGCTTCGTGCATAGGCGCCGGGCGTTGCTTCCCGACCTCCTCAAGCTGATGCTCGCCGATAGGGAGGCCGCGCGCGGCAGGGCCGCCAGCCACGCAGGGCGGGTCAGCTACCGCAGCGCCGTGTCGGGCGTGCTGGCCGCCCTCGAGGCGCAGCCGGCCCCCGCCGGCCTGCTCAACGGCGACGACGTGATGGCCCTCCTCGCCCTGGCGCCGGGCCCGCGCGTGGGCGAGGCCCTCGCCGTCGTGGCCGAGGCGCGCGCCGTTGGCGACGTGCACGACCGCGCGGGCGCGGAGGCGCTGCTCGTTCGCTACGCCGCCGCGCAGGGGTGGACCGTCGAGCGGGGCGCCGCGACGCGCCCCTAGCCTAGGTGGTTCTCAGGCCTTGCTGACCTGGCGGCCGGCGCGCGCCGGCCGCGCCGCCAACTGCTTCATGAGGTTCGCCATCTCCACGGCGGTGGCGGCCGCCTCCGCCCCCTTGTTGCCGGCCTTGCCGCCCGCCCGGTCGAGGGCCTGCTCGAGGCTGTCGGTGGTGACAACGCCGAACACGACCGGCACGCCGCTCGCCTCGCCCGCTCGCGCCACCCCGCTAGCGACCATGCTGCACACGTGATCGTAGTGACTCGTCTCGCCGCGCACGACGGCGCCCAGCGTGATGATGGCGTCGAACTCGCCGGAGGCGGCGAGCTTGGCGGCCGGCAGCGGGATCTCGACCGCGCCGGGCACCCACACCACGGTCGTGCCCTGCTCGGTCACGCCCATGCGCCGCAGGGCGTCGAGCGCGCCGTCGAGCAGGCGGCTCGTGACGAGCTCGTTGAAGCGGCTCACGACGACGCCGAAGCGCAGGCCGCTACCCGCCAACGTCCCCTCGCGAACGATCATGCTCACGCTCCGCCGCTACGGACCATCACTGCAGGTCGACGTCGAGGACGATGTCCTCGACGCTGGACGTGATGGCGTAGACGGCCTTGTCGTCGGGGAAGCGCACCGTGAACACGTTCCACCCGGCGGCCAGCTGCAGCTCGCTGCCGCCGCCCGTGAGGGTGGCGGGCTTGTCGACGAACAACAGGGTGAAGAAGCCGACCGGCGCCTCGAGGCTCGCCAGCCCGATGTAGAAGCGGTCGACGACGCGATCGAAGACGCCGTTGCCGTTCTGGTCGACGTACATGTTGAAGCGCGCCACGGCGACGTTGACGTCGCTCTCGTTGACGCGGTACTCGTTCTGCAGGCCGGGCAGCAGGACGCTCCCCGAGCGGAACGGCTTGAGTTGATCGGCGGGCACGGCGCCGGGCGTCACGCGGAACGTGCCGCCCACGGGCGCGACGGACGTGACCTCGAGGCCCCACACGTTGTCGGAATCGACGATGTGGATGGCCACGCGGGTGCCCTCGGCCAGCGGCCCGTCGCTCTTGACGATGCCGCTCATGACCGCCCCCGACTGCGCCCACGCCAGCGAGGCGAGTGCGAGTAGGGTGGTGAGGAGTAGTCGCTTCATCACACGCTCCAAGTGAGTCGAAGAGTAGCACGGCGCCTTCTGGCGGCAGTTCGCCCTGCCGAGACGGCCGTGTGGCGCCCTTCCCCAGCACCCCGGCCTCCGAGGCGTCTTGGTCGCGGGGTCGCTCGCGCCGTGGGTGACGCCGCCCCGGGCCTCGCCGCCGCGACGCTCGTGGCGCCGCTGGTGCCAGGGAACGCACCGCAACAGGTCATATCACATCTTCGGGCCCCGCCCCCACCTCTCGGGTGAGGAGCGGGTGTCGGCGCTTAATGGGGCCCTCATGCGCCGCGCCGCCGTGGCGGCCGGCCCGCTCGGGCCGCCCTCAGCGCCCCTCGTAGCCCCCCGGGTTGGCGCGGTGCCACTGCCAGGCGCTGCCCACGATTGCGCCGAGGTCCTCGTGGCGGGGTTCCCAGCCGAGCTCGGCTCGGGCCTTGCTGCTGTCGGCCACCAGGACGGGCGGGTCGCCGGCGCGCCTGCCGACCTCGACCTCGCGGATGGCGGCTCCCGTGACCCGCCGGCACGCCTCGATCACCTCGCGCACCGACCAGCCTGCGCCGCTACCCAGGTTGTAGGCGTGGGCGCCGCCCCGCTCGAGCGCCTCCAGCGCCAGGACGTGAGCGGCCGCCAGGTCGCTCACGTGCACGTAGTCGCGGATGGCGGTGCCGTCGGGCGTGGGGTAGTCGGTGCCGAACACCTGGATGGCGTCGCGCCTGCCGGCAGCGACCTGCAGGACGAGCGGCACCAGGTGCGTCTCGGGGCGGTGGTCCTCGCCCAGCTCGGCCGTGGCGCCCGCCGCGTTGAAGTAGCGCAACGCGGTGGAGGCGAGGCCGGTGGTCCGCGCCAGCCAGCCGAGGGCCCGCTCGATCATCAGCTTCGACTCGCCGTAGACGCTCTCGGGCCGCAGCTCGGCCACCTCGGCGATCGGCACCGAGTGGGGCGTGCCGTAGACCGCCGCCGTCGACGACAGCACGAAGCGCTCCACCCCGCGCTTGACGGCCACGTCGAGCAGGGCGAACGTGCCGGCCGTGTTGGCGAGGAAGTACTTGGTGGGTTGCGCCATGCTCTCGCCGACCAGGGAGGCCGCGGCGAAGTGGACCACCGCGGTCACGCCGTGGTGACGCAGGGCGAAGTCGACCATGTCGGCGTCGGCCACGGAGGCGTGGACGAACGGCACGCCGTCGGGCACCGCCGCGCGGTGTCCCGTCGAGAGGTCGTCGAGCACCACGACGTCGTGGCCGGCGCCCACCAGGGCCGCCACCGTGACCGAACCGATGTAGCCGGCGCCGCCGGTGACGAGTACGTTCATGGCGGTGAGTCTAACCGCCCCCGCGCCGGCCGGGCGCGGCACCGACCCGGCGTGGGCGATACTCTGGTCAGACCGACGGGAGGGCGCTAGGCATGAGCACTCAGAGCGGGGCGGCACGCCCCACGACGCTACTCAACGACGCGGGCCTCATCTGGCTCGACGGGGAGCTGGTGCCCGAGGAGCGGGCGCAGGTGAGCGTGCTCACGCACGCCCTCCACTACGGCACGAGCGTCTTCGAGGGCCTCAGGGCCTACGAGACGCCGCGCGGCGCGGCCGTCTTCCGCCTCCCGGAGCACTCGCGCCGCCTGCTCGAGTCGGCGAAGATCATGGGCATGCGGCTCGACCTGACGCCCGAGGCGGTGTCGGCGGCGGTGCTCGAGACGCTGCGCGCCAACGGGCGCAAGCACGCCTACGTGCGGCCGCTCGTCTGGTACGGCTCGGAGGGGCTCGGGGTGAACCCGGAGCGCAACAGCCTCCACTTCATGGTGGCGACGCTGCCGTGGGGCAGCTACCTGGGCGAGGACGTGATCCGCAAGGGTGCGCGGCTGATGACGAGCTCGTGGCGACGCTCCGCCGGCGACATCCTGCCCACCAAGGCGAAGGCCGGCGGCAACTACGTGAACTCCGTGATCGCCAACTTAGAGGCGCGGGCGAACGGCTTCGACGAGGCGCTGCTCCTCGACAAGCAGGGGTTCGTGGCGGAAGGTTCGGGCGAGAACGTCTTCCTGGTCAACGGCGGCGTGCTGCAGCCGATCGCGCACTCGGTGAACCTGCGCGGCATCACCCGCGACTCCATCATCCGGATAGCCCGGTCGCTGGGCATGACGGTCGAGCCGGTCATGGCCACCCGCGACGAGCTGTACACGGCCGACGAGGTGTTCCTGGTCGGCACGGCGGCGGAGGTGACGCCCGTCGCCAGCCTCGACCGACGCCTCGTCGGCGCGGGGGCGGCGGGCCCCGTGTCCATGCGGTTGCGGGAGCGCTACCTCCAGGTCGTACACGGCGAGGTGCCCGAGTTCGATAGTTGGTTGACGTACGTCGACGGCTGAGGAGCGCGCGCTAGCGTGACGCCCCTCGCGCTGGCCCTCGTTGGCGGCTCGGCCGTCCTGCACGCGACCTGGAACCTGCTGGCCAAGCGGGCGCGGGGCGGGGCCGAGTTCGTGTGGCTCTTCGCGACGCTCACGACGGTGGTCTACGCGCCGGCGGTGCTGGCCTACGTGCTCGTGACGCGCCCGGTCTTCACGTGGCAGCACGCGGGCCTGGCGCTCGGCTCGGCCGTGCTGCACGTGGCGTACTTCGTCAGCCTGCAGCGCGGCTACCGCCTGGCTGACCTCTCGCTCGTCTACCCCACGGCGCGCGGCAGCGGTCCCGCCCTCGCCACGCTCCTGGCGGTGGTCCTGCTGGGGGAGCGTCCCGGCCCGCAGGCGCTGGCGGGCACGGCGCTGGTAGTGCTCAGCGTGTTCGTGCTGGCGGGCGGCAGGGGCGGGGCGGGCGCGCGGGCCGGCCTGCGCTACGGCCTCATCACCGGCCTGTTCATCGGCAGTTACACCGTCTTCGACGGCTTCGCCGTGGGCCATGTCGGCGCCGCGCCGCTCCTGTTCACCTACGCGGGCGAGGTCGGTCGCAGCCTGCTGCTGCTGCCACTGGTGGCGCGGCGCCGCCCGCAGCTCCGCGCCGCGTGGCGCGACAGCCGGCGCGAGGCGCTCGGCATCGCCCTGCTGAGCCCGCTCGCCTACGTGATGGTGCTCGTTGCCATGACGTTCACGCCCGTGAGCCTGGTGGCGCCGACGCGGGAGGTGAGCATCCTGCTCGGGACGCTCCTCGGCGCCCGCCTGCTGGCCGAGGGCGACGTCAGGCGCCGCATGCTTGGCGCCGCCGGCATGGTCCTGGGCGTGACGCTGCTGGCGCTGACCTGATAGGGCAGGTCGGGAGGGCGCCGCGAACGGCGCCCTCCCGACCCAGGTTCTTCCCTGACGCGATCAGCGCGTGACGCGGCGCCTGCGCCAGGTGCGCGAGTGCGCCCTGACGGAGCTGGGCTGGTTCGCCCAGTGGTTCTGCAGGCGCGGGGCGGGTTCGCCGTCGTGGTAGCCGGCGCGGCGCAGGTCGGCGTCGACGCGGGGGTTGCCGATGCGGGCGATGAAGGTGTTGTCGTACATGTCGTCTTCCCCTCCTTCGGGGTCCCGTGCGGGGGGCTCGTCGTGGCGGCCCGGCACGGCGGCACCCGGCCGGGCCGGATGCCTTCGCTCTTCGGTTCGTTCGGTGGGTTCGCGCGGGGAGCGGCCGCGCCTCCAACTGCCTGCCTGGACGCTTGCTGATCGGGCGTCCCGGCGCCGTCTTCCGCCGGGCGCTCTGCGCCCGGGCCGAAGTGGGAGTATAACACGCCCGGCCTGCCTGCCTCGGTGTCGCGCCCGAACGGGCAACCGAACTAGTTCACACCACGGCCCGCGCCGCGCCGCCTAGCCTGGGCGCGTGGCAGCTCCAACGCACCTCCGCTTCACTCGCTTCCTCCCGGGCCTGCTCGCGGGGCTGATCCTCCTGGCCGCCTGCGGCACGGCGCCCACACCGGGCACGGCCTGCGCGGGCACGACCTGCTGCGAGCGCGCCGGCGCCATGGCGGAGTACCCGCCCACCGGTCGGCGCTTCGACCGGGCGCTGCTGGCCGCCCCCGACCCCTCCCCCGCCCCGCCCACCCCGACGCGGGCGTGGTCGGACGCGACCGGGTGGCCGGGCGGCACGCTGCCGCAGGAGGGCGACGCCGTGGTGATCGGGACCGGCGAGGTGGTCCTGCTGGACGTGTCGCCGCCCCGCCTCGACTCGCTCGAGGTGGCCGGCGCGCTCGTGTTCGACCGCCGCGACCTCGAGTTGAGGGCGGACGCCATCCTCCTCTGCGGCGGCTTGTACATCGGGTCACAAGACGAGCCGTTCCGGCAGCGCGCCGTGATCACCCTCTCGGGCGGCAGGCCCGCCGCGCCGAACGACGGACACCTCGGCGCCAACCACCTCGCCCTCCTCGGCGGCACGCTGGAACTCTACGGCGCGCCGGAAGGGACGGCTTGGACGCGCCTGGCAGAGACGGCCGCCGCGGGCGCGACCAGCGTCGTGGTGGACGACGCCGCGGGCTGGCGGGTGGGCGACAGGCTCGCCATCGCCTCCACCGACTTCTACGCCGACACCGGACCGAGCGGGGCACGCCGCGACGCTCAGGTCGAGGAGCGCACCGTCACCGCCGTTACCGGGGCCCGCCTCACGCTCGACCGGCCACTCGACTTCCTCCACTTCGGGGTGGCGCAGACGTTCGGCAACCCCGGCGGCGCGACCCTCGAGTCGCGGGCCGAGGTCGTGAGGCTGAGCCGGAACGTGACCGTGCAGGGCCCCGCGTCCGCGGCGGACCCCGGCAGCCCCGACTACCAGTTCGGTGGCCAGATCATGGCCATGGGAGCGAGCCGCGTGAGGCTCGACTCCGTCGAGCTTGCCCGGATGGGCCAGGCGGGGCTCCTCCTCCGCTACCCGGTGCACTGGCACATGATGGGCGACGCCGGCGCCGGCAGCTTCGTGCGCAACTCCACGCTCCACGACCTCTACAACCGCTGCATCACGATCCACGGCACGGCCGGGGTGCTGCTCGACGGCAACGCCGCCTACGGCACGCAGGGCCATTGCTACTTCCTCGAGGACGGCTCGGAGACCGGCAACCTGCTGCGCGGGAACCTCGCGCTGCAGGTGCGCAGGCCGAGCGAGGCGAACGCCATCCTCCCCACCGACCGCAGCCACATGGGCCCCGCCGCGTTCTGGGTGACGAACCCCGCCAACTACCTGGTGGGCAACGTCGCGGCGTCGTCGGAGGGCTCCGGCTTCTGGTACGCGCTCCCGGAGCACCCGACCGGGCCCTCGTACGACAGGCTGGCGGGCGCGACCACGTGGCCACGCCGCACCCCGCTCGGCGCCTTCGACGGCAACCTGGCGCACTCCAACCGCCAGGACGGCCTGCACGTCGACCGCGGCCCGGCCAAGGTCACGTTGGCGGCGGAGACGACCTCCTACACGCCGCGCGTCGACCCGGCCGACAGGTCGTCCGCGCCGGTCACGGCCTACTTCGACTCCTTCGTGGCCTACAAGCACCGTTCGGCGGGCGCCTGGTTCCGTGGCGACAACACCGTGCTGAGGGGCGCGCTCCTCGTCGACAACGCCATCGGCGTGACCTTCGCCTCGAGCAGTTCCGGCCTCACCGGCTCGGTGGTGGTGGGCGAGAGCGCCAACCTCGGCTCGCCGCGCTCCTGGGAACCCACCGGGCTGGACGGGCGCGCCCTGCCGCGCTACTGGGACGAGCAGTTCGCCGTGCGCGGCTTCGAGTTCTACGACGGCCCGGTCTACGTGACCGACACCTACTTCGAGCGCTTCGAGCCGAACGCGTTGCGCGAGGCCGCCGCCATCAGCGTCCTCGACTACACCTCCTGGTCGATGAGCCCCCTCTCCTACGCCTCGGGGCTCGAGTTCGCGCCCGCCACCAACCGCGTCCGGCTCGAGACGCGCGCCATGGAGGCCTACGCCCCGAGAGTCGAGGATTCGGGCGAGGACGGCTACCGCAGCGCCGTGTCCCGCGACGAGGACGGCAGCGTGACCGGCACGGCGGGTAGCTACGTGACGGTCGTCAACCCGCTCCTGGCCGCGCCCACCTGCCAGTACCGCGCGGATTGGAACGCCAACGTCTGCGACGGCCACTACGTGAGCCTCACGCTCCGCGACGACGGCGAACCGGCCCAGGGGTTCGCCCCCCTCTCCTTGCGCCGCGCGGGCGACAGCGCCACGCACCCCCTCTACGGTTCGCCGAACGGCGGCCCCAGCGTGCCCAACGTCCACTACCGCAGCATCGTGCGCGCGGGCCACGAGTACGTGTACGAGCACGCGCGCGGCACGCCCAGCGACTTCAGCATCGACCTTCGCGAGTTGCTCCCGGGCGACCGGCTCGTGGTCAGCCTCCCCTACGCCGGGGTCGACCTGCCGTTCATCTACCGCGATTACTGGATCGACGACCGTGGCCGCGTGCCGGCCGCCCCCACCCTGGCCATCCTGCGTGGCGGCACGGACGCCGCCTACTACCTGGACGCCGCGGCGGGCCGGCTCTACCTGCTGTTGGCGCAGCAGTCGGACCGCGACTGGGCGCGCCTCACCGTCTGCCAGTCGCGCCTCTGTTGACCTCGGCCTCTTCTTGGCCCAGATCGAGAAGGTCGAGGCCCTCCTCGTCGGTGGGTGCGTGACGGAGGCGGCTCTTGAGGTGGTTGCGGCGCTCCGGGCTGCGCAGGGCCTGCTCGGCGATGGGCTCCATGAAGACGAGCAGGAGCTCGAAGCCGGCGCGGGCGAAGGTGCTGCGCAGGACGTGCAGGTCGAACTCCAGTGCGTCCTCGAGTTCCGTGACCATGGCGAGCACGGCGTCGCGGTCGCCCTTGAGCAGGGCCATGGCGACGTCGGTGGCGCGCCGGCCCTCCCCGAAGCTCACCTTGACGCCGCCGCGCAGGGCGCGCTGCAAGATCACCGCCTGCGCCCTGAGGATGCGGCCCTGAAGGTCGTCGGGCAAGGCCGCCGGCAGTAGCGGCGCGGGCTCCCGCTGCGG
>JACFNR010000033.1:25938-31552 GCA_019454765.1 Trueperaceae bacterium
GCCCCTCCGGCGCGGACTCCGCCGCCGGCTCCCCCGCGGTCGGCGCCGCGTGGCCCCGGGTCGGGCGACCGGCCACCGTCAGTACGCCTTGGCGAAGACGACCTTGCGGGCGTAGCCGCTCGGCCGGCCGGTGTGCACGCAGACCGTGCCCTCGGCGCTGGGCCCATCGAGGGGGATGCAGCGCACCGTGGCCTTGGTCTCCTCCTGGATGGCCCTCTCGCTCGCCGGGTCGCCGCAATGCGTGGCGTACACGAACCCCAGCTCCACCTTCTCCTTGAGCTCCTCGTATGTGTCCGCGTGGAAGACGTGCTGCTCGCGGAACTCCACGGCGCGCCGGTAGAGGGCGTCGTGGAAGGCGCCCAGCGCGAACGACACGTGAGCGGCGAGTGCGGGAAGCGGCACGGACTGCTTCTCGCCGGAGAGCCTGTCGGCCACGATCGCCACGCCCTGGTCGATGTCCTTGGGGCCGATCTCCACGCGCAGCGGCACGCCCTTCACCTCCCAGTCGACGAACTTGCGCCCCGGCGACATCCCCTCGCGGTCGTCGACCTTCACCCGGACCCCCGCGGCCACGAGCGCGGCCCGCACCACCTCGGCCTCCGCGAGCACGCGCCCCTTGGCCTCCTCGTCGTTGGCGCGGTAGATGGGGAGGATCACGACCTGGACGGGCGCCAGCTTGGGCGGCATGATGAGGCCCTTGTCGTCGCCGTGGCCCATGATGAGCGCGCCGATGAAGCGCGTGCTGAAGCCCCACGAGGTGGTGTGGGCGTACGCCTGCTCGTTGTTGACGTCGTTGAAGGAGATGTCGAACGCGCGCGCGAAGTTCTCGCCCATGTAGTGGCTGGTGCCCGACTGGAGCGCCTTGCCGTCGCGCATCATCGCCTCGATGGTGAGCGTCTGCAACGCGCCGGCGAAGCGCTCGCCCTCGGTCTTCTCGCCCTTGATGACGGGCAGAGCACCGTAGGTCTCGGCGAACTCGGCGTACACCTCGAGCATCCGCCGCGTCTCGGCCAGCGCCTCCTCGGCCGTGGCGTGAGCGGTGTGCCCCTCCTGCCACAGGAACTCCGTGGTGCGCAGGAACGGCCTCGTGCGCAGCTCCCAGCGCATGACGTTGCACCACTGGTTGTAGAGCAGCGGCAGGTCGCGGTAGCTCTGCACCCACTTGCTGTAGAGCTCGCCGATGATCGTCTCGGACGTCGGCCGGATGGCCAGCGGCTCCTCGAGCTCCTTACCGCCCGCGTGCGTCACGACGGCCAGTTCGGGAGCGAACCCCTCCACGTGGTCGGCCTCGCGCTGGAAGAAGCTCATGGGGATGAGCATGGGGAAGTAGAGGTTCTCGTGCCCCGTGGCCTTGAACATGGCGTCCAGGTCGCGCTGGATGTTCTCCCACAGGGCGTAGCCGTACGGCTTGATCACGAAGGAGCCGCGCACCGGCCCCAGGTCGACCAGGTCGGCGCGGTAGACGATGTCGTTGTACCAGGCGCTGAAATCCTCGGCCTGGGTGGGTAGGGAGTGCGGCTTCGCCATGACGCCACAGCTTAGCAGGCGCCCCGGCGCCGCGGCCGGCCGCAGAGCGTGAGGCACGGCGCCCGGCTCCCGCGCTCAGGTGATGACGAGCGGTAGCTCGGTGAGGCTCAACACCTCGTCGAGCACGCCGCCGAGCATCTCCTCCAGCCAGCGCGGGCCGGAGCGGCTGCCGAGGAAGATGACGTCGCACCCCCGCTCGAGCGCCACCCTCACCACGGCCGGCGCCACCGGGCCGGCTGCCTCCACCAGCTCCGCCTCCACCCCGAGCCGCGCCAGGTAGTCGCCGGCGCGCCGCAACGGCCCGGCGGCGGCGCCGCCCTCACCGGCACGCCGCTCCACCGTGACGACCACGGGCTCGAGTTCCCACCTGAGCGCCAGGTAGGCGAGCGCGAACAGCGCCTCCTCGGCCTTGGCGCCCCCGTCGTAGGCGAGGAGCGGCCGCCGCAGCTCGGGCTCGGGGCGGCTCACGAGCAGTAGCGGCTTCGGGCAGCGGCGCAGGAGGGCGCGCGCCCGCCGGTCGCCCGTCTCCCCGTCGCCGCGGGCCACCACCACCAGGTCGACGTAAGGGGCGCGCTCCCGCACCTCGGCGCGCAGCTCGCCCCGGGCCTCGGCGAACTGCCCCGTCACCCCGCGCGCCGCGCACTCCGCCAGGAACGAGCGTCTGGCCGCGCCGGCCCCGGCCTCCGGCGGGGTGTTGGCGGCGGCGAGCGCCTTGGCGAGCGCGTCGTCGCCCACCGGTGGAGGCGAGTAGAGCGCGAAGGCGCGGGCGCCTTCGCGCCCCGCGAACGCCGCGCCCGTGACTATCACGGCCTCGTCGCTCGCGGCGCCCGTCAGGACGAACAGGACGCTGTCGGCGAGCACGCGCCGCGCCGCGCCCTTGAGTTCGGCGGCGCGCTCGTCGACGCTGGCGGGCCGCGTCCGAGCCAACCCCTCCGCCAGTTGCGGGCCCTCCAGCTCCCAGCCGAAGCGCCGGGCCAGCTCCCCACGGTGCTCGGAGAGGTAGAGGTAGAGGTCGGCCTCGGTGCGGCCAGGGAAGTCGAGGAGCAGGCCGTGCGCCCGGATCTCCTCGACCACCGGCAGGTAGACCTCGTCGTAGAAGTGCGTCACGGCATCGTCCCACTCCACGGGCCTGTCGAGGTCTATGCCCATGAAGTAGCGGTGCACCCGGATGTGCTCCAGGAGCCGCGGGTACTTGCCCGGCACGGTGACGGTGAGGTCGGCGCCGGGCCGCAACGTGTCGAGGTGGGTGGCGTCGAGGAACTCGGCGAGCTCGCTGGCCATGATCAGGTCGTCCTGATCCATGTCGGGCGTGAACGGCACGCGCGAGGTCACGGGCGTGACCCAGGCGTTGATGTGCGTGGCGCCGAGCTGGCGCGCCACCGACACGCGGTGGTTGCCGTCCTTGACGAAGTACGCCTCCCCGATGCGGTAGAGGTCGACGGGCGGCACCCCCTCCAGGCCGTCCATGGCGAGCTTCACGTTCACCCAGCGCGAGCGGTCGGCGTCGGAGAGGGGCAGGAACGAGCGGTTGAAGTCCTGGTAGCGTCCGACGCTTCCGACGATGGCGGCGAGCGGCACGTCCTCGAGCGTCGTGCCTGCGCCCTCCACCGCCCGCAGGCGCCGCCTCACGTCGTCGTACATGAGGAGCCTGTCGCTCTGCCCCGACAGCTGCGCCAGGACCGCCTGCACGTCGGCGCGCCGCCTGGCGCCATGGAAGTCCGCGATGGCGCTACCCGCGGCGGCGCTACGCTCGCTCATGCCGGCATTCTGCCACGGGCGTTCCGTAACGCCGTGAGCGGCGCGCGACCGGCCTGCCGGTTAGCCTCGCGGCATGCTCATCGAGATCTGGTCCGACATCGCCTGCCCCTGGTGCTACATCGGCAAGGTGCGCTTCGAGGCGGCGCTGGAGCGTTACGAGCACCGCGACGCCGTGCAGGTGCGCTGGCGCTCGTTCGAGCTGGCGCCGGCCGCGCCCAAGGTCGATCCGCCCTCGACCAGCGAGCACCTCATGGCCAAGTACGGCCGCTCGCGCGAGCAGGTCGCCGAGATGATGGCGCGCGTGACGGAGGTCGCCGCCGCCGAGGGCCTCGACTACCGCCTGGGTGACGCCGTGGCCGCCAACACCTTCGACGCTCACCGCCTCGTCCACCTGGCCGCCGCGCTGGATCCGGCCGATGGCGGCCGCGCGATGATGACGCGGCTGATGCGCGCCTACCAGTGCGAGGGCGCCGACGTCTCGGACTCAGCCACCCTGGTGCGGCTGGGCGCGGAGTGTGGCCTCGACGATGGGCGGGTGACGCGCATGCTGGCGAGCACCGACCACGCCGACGCGGTGCGCGCCGACGAGCGCCGCGCCAAGAGCCTCGGGGTCGACGGGGTGCCGTTCTTCGTGATCGACGAGGCGCACGGGGTGTCGGGCGCGCAACCGAGCGAGTTCTTCCTGGAGGCGTTGCGCAGGCTGGGGCCCAAGGGCGGGCCGGTGACGCTGCTGACGGGACCCGCCGCGACCGACGCCGCGGCGGCCTGCACCGACGACGGCTGCGAGGTACCGCAGGCCTGAGCGGTCGGGCGGGGTTATACTGCCCGCCGGTATGGTGCCGCGAATGATGCCCAGTTGCCCTGTCGACGACTGACCGAGCCGGTCGGTCGGGTCAGGGCGCCGTGCGACGTGAGCGGCGCCCTCTTTCGTGCACGGCGCCACGCACGCCCTTCCCAATTGGAGACGCGAGATGACTAGCGACAGTACCGAGAACCGCACAGCGGGCGCCGCGCCGACGGGCGGCGCCGGGCACGGGGCCTTCTACGCCACCACCCCCATCTTCTACGTGAACGCGGCGCCGCACATCGGTCACGCCTACACGACCATCCTCGTCGACGTGGTCACGCGCTTCCACCGCCTGAAGGGCGACGACACCTACTTCCTGACGGGCACCGACGAGCACGGTGAGAACATCCAGAAGGCCGCCGAGGCGCACGGCGAGACGCCGCAGCAGTACGCCGACCAGGTGAGCGGCGAGTTCCGGAGCATGTGGGACCGGCTGGGCATCGGCTACGACGACTTCATCCGCACCACCGAGCCGCGCCACAAGAAGGTCGTGCAGGAGGTCCTGCAGCGCGTCTACGACAACGGCGACATCGTCTACGGCGAGTACGCGGGCCTCTACTGCGTCAAGTGCGAGCGCTACTACACCGACAAGGAGCTCGTGGACGGCAAGTGCCCGCAGCACGAGATCGTCCCCGAGTACCGCACCGAGGCGAACTACTTCTTCCGCATGGAGAAGTACCGCACCTGGCTTCGCGACCTCCTCAACGACCAGCCCGAGCTGATCAGGCCGGCGCGCTACCGCAACGAGGTCCTCGCCATGCTGCGCGAGCCGGTCGGCGACCTCTCGATCAGCCGTCCCCGCAGCCGCGTGCCGTGGGGCATCCCGCTGCCGTGGGACGACGAGCACGTGACGTACGTGTGGTTCGACGCCCTCATCAACTACTACTCGGCCCTCGAGAGCAAGGGGCTGACGGAGCGGTTCTGGCCGCACGTCGAGCACTTCATCGCCAAGGACATCGTCAAGCCGCACGGCCTCTTCTGGCCCATCATGCTCAAGGCGGCCGGCATCCCCCTCTTCAAGCACCTCAACGTGCACGGCTACTGGCTCATCGACGACCGCAAGATCAGCAAGTCGCTCGGCAACGCCGTCAAGCCCCTCGACCTGCTCGAGAAGTACGGCAACGACGCGTTCCGCTACTTCCTCATCCGCGACATGCCGTTCGGGCTCGACGCGAGCTTCACCGAGCCGGCCATCGCCGAGCGCATCAACGCCGACCTGGCCAACGACCTGGGCAACCTCCTCAACCGCACCCTCGGAATGCTGGGGCGTTACCGCGGCGGCAAGGTGCCCGCCGCGGGTCCCGTCGAGCAGGCCGACCAGGAGCTCATCGACGCCTTCCTGGGGCTGCCCGAGGCCGCCACGCGGCAGTTCGACGCCCTGCAGTTCGACCGCGCCCTCGAGGGCGTGATGGAGGCCGTGCGCAAGGCCAACAAGTACATCGCCGACACCAAGCCGTGGGAGCTCGCCCGCGAGGAGGCCAC